>DASVQQ010000001.1 GCA_036389035.1 Jatrophihabitans sp. | reverse complement strand
GATCGGCGAGCACGACTCAGGGGCACCAGCCCTCGGCTCACCAGTCCTCGTAGTCGCCTGGCGGGATCTCCAGGTGCTGCTCCAACACGTCGACGGGATTGGCGTCGCCGGTGTCCAGGACGGGTGGATCGTCCTGCGCGTCCTCGACCGGTCCGATGCCGGGTTCGGCGTCCTGCAGTTGCTCCAACCGGTCTGCCTCGGGCACCTCGATGCCGAATTGCGGGTCTGACACGTCCACACCCTTCTGCTGGTTATTCCACGATCCTGACTGGCAGCGCTCAGCCGGTCCAGATGCCGGTGAGGGGCGCAGCCTGCGCGGCGGCCCCGAACGGTTTCAGCTGGTAGCTGTCCAGCAGGGTTCGCAGCAATCCGTAATGGTCGATCCGAGTGTCGTAGCGCCCCGGCTTCACGTGCGCGCCGGTGAAGATGGTGGCGATCCGGTTGCCGTGGTCCTTGTCGTCCTCGTCGGCGGTGATGATCAGCAGGCTGTTGTGGGTGGTGCTCCAGTCCGCGTACGCACCCAGGTGCTCCTCCAGCCAGCGATCGCCCTGGGCGACGCTGCCGTCGTGCATGTCGTTCTCCAGGTTGGGGACCACGAACGAGACGGTGGGCAGCCGGTTGAAATCAGTCGGGAAGGCGGTCATCGGCTGGTTCACGCTGCTGGGCAGGGCCGGAAAATTCACCCAGGGGTTGTGCTTGCGGACGTAGTCGCCGCTCTCACAGCCGGTGAAGCCGACCTCGGGCAGGTCCTCGGAGTAACCGATGAAGGTATGCCCTGCCTCCAGCAGCGCGCTGCCCAGGTTCGGCCCGTCGTAGCTCTGCGGGCAGGAGTTACTGGTCAGGCCCTGGGTGGAGCCGGAGAACATCGCCAGGTAATTGGGCTGGCTGGGATAGGTGATCCCGTAGGACTGGGTCAGCAGCGCGCCACGATCGGCGAGTGAGTTCAGGAACGGCGCGCTCCGCCGGCCGATGATGTCGGTGAAAGCGTGGTTCTCGACCACTGCCACCACGATGTGGTCGAACCGGGGAACCGATCCCGCCGCCGCCGGGCTGCCGCCGGCGGTCGGCGAGCTGCCTGGCGCCGAGGCCGACTCCGATGGCGATGCCGACTCCGATGCCGTGATCGAGCCGGGCGCCGATGCCGGCCCCGGCGCCGAGGTCAAGGCCGACGCCGACGGCGGCCGTGGAATGCTGCTGGCCGGGTCGTCCGTGTCGCCGCAGGCCGAGCTCGCCAGCACGACGGCGAGCAGGACGGCTAGTCCTGTGATCCGCGCCATTGTTGCCCCCGTGAGTTGGTCGGACCGCCGGTCCGTGCGCGACTGCCGTTAGGATGGGGTCCGTTCGGCCACGAGCGAGCAGTCCCGCGGTGGCCCTTCAGGCGCACTGCGTCTGAACGGAAAGTGTTGGATGAACCCCTCCCACCCTGAGCCCGCCGCCGGCTGGGTTGCCGGCGTCCGATTCGGCGGTGCGCGGTGATCGCCGTGCTGGCATTGGCGCTGAGCCTGTTGATCGTTATCGCCAATGTCGCGGTCGTCGCGATCTTCGTGCTGCGTCGGGAACGGAGTGCCGGCCAGCCAGCGGCTGACCGGCACGACCACGCCCTGCAGGACGCCGGTTAGCTGTCCGGGGCGGCGGCGCTGATGTCAGCCAGCGCCGACTGCTCGTCCAGCTCCATCGCCAGGTCGCCCAGGCTCAGGACGCCCACCGCCTGATCGTTTTCCACCACCGGCAGCCGGCGCACGGCGTTGTCGCGCATCAGTTGAACCGCCTGGGCCAGCGAGGTGTCGGGGCCGACGGTCTGCAGGTCCGTGGAGCAGGCCTCTCGCACCGGCGTCGAGGAGTCCTTGCCCTCGGCCACCACTCGAACGGCGATGTCACGATCGGTGAGAATGCCCACCACCCGGCCGTCGTCCAGCACGATCACGTCACCGATGTCGGCGTCGCGCATCCGGCGGGCGGCTTCCATGACCGGCTCGCTGGCTTCGATGGTCTCAGGATTTGCTGTCATCACGTCGGACACGGTTGCTGCCATCATGACCTCCTCGCTAGGCCGACCTCGGCAGCCAGCAGGCCCGGACGTGGTGGCAGAGGGGCGCGCTGGGCGAGGATCGGCGGGCACTGGATCGCTGCTGACCAGACCTCGTCACCGTAGTCCGAAGCCTCCTGATCGCACCAGTCGTCACGCCCGCCGGCCTCACCCGCCGCTACCGCGGCCGGCTGAATCCGCAGCGGGTAGCCGGGCGAGCCGGGATAGGCTTGGTGCACTCGGTTGTACAGCCAGCCTGCCCATCGCCGCACGAGGAACGCCATGACCGACACCTCATCGCCGAGTCCAGCCGAACTGCCCCTGCCGGACTACGACCACCTGACGACCGGCGCCCTGCAACACCGGATCAGAACCCTGACCCGGGAGCAGTTGCGAATGATCGCCCAGTACGAGAGCCAGCATGCCCACCGGCCGCTGGTCCAGACGATGATCCAGGCCCGGTTGGCGGAGTTGGACAACGGCGCCCAGCCATCCGGCGGAGCGCCCGACGCGCTGCGACCGGAGCAGGCGCCGGCGCCCGCCGGGCAGTCCCAGGTCACACCCGCGACCTCCGGACCGAAGATGAACCCGCCGTCCCAAGGGGTGCCCTCCAACCCCTCGCAGCCCCGCTCCACCGGCTGACAGGTCCCTCGCACAGCCTGGCGGGAGGCCCGCCCCTAGTCGGCGGCGCCCTGTGACCACCACTCGCCCTCGCGGTCGCCGAGGGCGCTCTGACGTGTGCCGCCGAACGTTCTTTCACCGGTGACTTTGAGGTGAATTGTCAACCGAACGACTGAATCCCGCTGATGCTCACATCACCGGCATAATGCTCATCATGCAGTCAAGAGGGTTACGGCAAGGCGCTTTACTTCGTTGCCACCATGGGACATACTTCGAGCCCGAATGACAAGTTCTCAGGCCCGAATGCGCAATCCGCAATGGCATGCCGGGCCCGAGAACGCAGGGCCGACTGAACAAATTGGTTAATCGTTCGCGCTCGCATAATGCGTGCCGAGAAGCTCAACCGGGAGTCCCCTCGCAGTGAACGCGAACGCTATGACTGACCCTGCCCCCACTGCCGACGTGCAGACATCCACGCTGTACCACCCGCACGACGCCCCTTCCGACGGTTGGCGACATGAGGCTGCGGCGGCCTTCTCCGAGCGCATGCTGAGTGACCACTCGTTGTTTCCGTGCATTTTCGGAGTGACCGCAGTCCGTAAAGGAACGGTCCGGTACAGCTTCATCCCGGCGGGAGAATCACGAGTCGCCGTGTTGGCGGCCGCACTCAGCGAATTCACAAACATCGCGACCGATCTCGGGAATCGCACGTCACTGGTCTGCTTTTTTGATTTCGAAGACAGCGTGAACACGTTGGCCGAGTACCGCGACCATTTCTGGGCGCTCCTGGGCGAACTGCAGGCCGGCGACACCAGCGAGTGGCCTCCCGGAATCTCTGACAACCCTCAGGACTCCACCTGGGAATTCTCGTTCAATTCCACGCCGATGTTCGTGGTGGCCAACACCCCCCAGCATCTGGACCGGCGCAGCCGCCAGTCCCGGTACTTCACGATCACGTTCCAGCCGCGGTTCGTCTTCAACGACCTGAAGACCGGCACGCCCGCGGGCGACAAGGCCCGCACCGTCATCCGCCGCCGGCTCGACACCTACGATTCGGTGGAGCGAACTCCGCTGCTGGGTAGTTTCGGCGAGCCCGGCAACGTCGAGTGGAGCCAATACTTTCTCGGTGACGACAACACGCCGGTCGACCTTGCCGCCGGTTGCCCGATAACGCACGCCCGGTTGGACCGGTCCGGCCCGTCAACAGACACCGCCTGACCGGTCGGAAGAACGAACGAACAATATTTGGAGGAATCGTCATGGGGTCGCCGACAATCACCACCGAACCGGAGTTGCCGTTGGCCGAGCGGCTGGCTCAATTCGTTCCGCACCAAGGCAGTTTCGAATTCCAGCACGACGGCCCCGGCAAGACCCATAACTGGCACCGGCACAGCCTGAACGAAACCCTCTTCGTACTGCAGGGCGGCATGGACGTGTTCTGGCTCCAGGACGGCGCCGTCCAGCGGCAGGTCTGCGGCGCCGGAACCCGCATCGCGTTGCCGGCCGAGACGGTGCACGGATCGACAGCGGGATCGGACGGATGCACCTATATCATCGCCCCTGAGAACGGCCAGACCGCTGTGACCACCTTTCTGCCGATCGAGGAGCACCCCAAGGAATGAGTGCGCCAGAGCGAGCTGAGCCGCGCGTGCCGGCCCCGACCGGCCGGCGATCATGACGGCTCAGTCACCGGCCACCGTTCCTGGCAGCACTCCCGGGGAGCAGGGCCGGCTCAGCGCGCATCTCGGCCTGCCCGGCGCCACCGCGCTGGCCATCACCGTCGTGGTGGGCAGCGGCGCGCTGGTGTTGCCGGGGATCGCCTACCGCCAAGCCGGCCAGGACGCCGTCTTCGCGTGGATCGTCGCCGCGGCCGTCACCGTGCCGCTGCTGATCGTGTTCGCCAAGCTGGGAGCCCGCTATCCCGGCGCCGGCGGCGTGGCCGGCTTCGTCCACGCCGGGTTCGGCCGGACGGCGGCCGCCGCGGTCGAGGTGCTCATGCTGGGCACCTTCAGCCTCGGTATCCCCGCCATCGCGCTCACCGGCGGCAACTACATGGTGCGGGCGCTGGGGCTGTCCACCCGGTCCGGCCCGGCTGCCGCGGTCCTGGTGCTCGGGGCGGGGGCCGTCGTGGCCATCGGGGTCCGCCTGTCCGGACGGCTGCAGACGGCGCTGGCCCTGATGCTGACCATCGGCCTGTTCTGCGCGGCGTTCCTAGCCCTTCAGAACCCGATCACGTCGGTGACGGTGCACGTTCCCACCGACACCGAGCACCTGCTCATCGTCGCCGCCACGGTCGGCACGGTGTTCTTCGCCTTCACCGGCTGGGAGACGATCTCGTTCACCACGGAGGAGTACCGCAATCCGCGCCGCGACTTCCCCCGGGTGCTGGTGCTCAGCTTCGTCCTGGTCACCGTCATGTACGTCCTGCTCGCCATGGGCCTGCAGGCCCAGCTGCCCTCGACCGATCCGGGGCTCAGCGGCGCGCCGGTCAGCGACATGGTCGAGCAGGCAGCCGGCAACGGGGCGGCCCAGGCCACCACCCTGCTGGGGATCGTGGCGATCGCCGCGAACCTGGTAGGCGCGTTCTGGGGCGCGTCGCGGTTGGTGATGTCCAGCGCCCGGGCCGGCCTGCTGCCACGCCCGCTGGCTCACGTGCACGCCAAGAGCTCCACCCCTCGCCGCGCGGTGGGGGTCTGCGTGGCCACCTGCCTGGTGATCATCGGGCTGCAGACCAGCGGCCTGTTCACCCTGGACACGTTGCTGAGCCTGGCGGGCCGCAACTTCTTCGTCATCTACCTGCTCAGCGCGCTGGCCTACGCGCGGCTGTTCACCGGCCGGGCGCGGGCCTTCGGCATCATCATCGCCGTCGTGCTGGCAACGCTCACCCTCGGCTTCGGACTCACCTCGTGGGTGTACGTGCTGACGCTGCTGGCAGTGGGCGCGCTGGTGCACCGCCAGCGCGGCCGGCGGTCCGCCCGGACGGACGAGGCATCCAGCGCGTGAGCTGACGTCTGGTTGTCCTAATCATCCTCACGCGAGGTCAGCACCGCCTATTATCATTCCCGGCCCGGGGCGCGTAGGAATGGCCTGCCGCAAGCCATCAACTGTTCTAAAAGTCGCATACACCAGTGACTACAAGCGCAATGACATCAACGTTGGAGGAGCGTATGGTCTGCGGCATCCGCCACGACTGCGCGACTGCCGGAATTGATCGAATTCATAGCACCGCGCCCGCCGTCATTGACGTTTTTGGAGCCATCGCATGACCATGGAGCAGCGGGCGGATTGGTCGCGGGTGACCGATGCCGGCTGGGTCGACGAGATCCTGCTGGCCGGCCCCGATGACCAGGTCTGCTTCCGCGTGCCCGACCCTATCGACCGCGCCACGTTGCGCCGGCTGGTCGCCGAACGGCGGGACCGGCTGACCGCCGCGGGACTGCGCCCCGGTGGCGCGGCCGCGTTGCGGCTGCCTCCCTCGATCGCCTACGTGGCCAACCTGCTCGCGGTCTGGCAGCTGGGCGCCCAGGCGATCCTGCTGGATTACCGGCTCACCGACCACGAGGTGGAGCAGGCCCGGCAACGGCTGTCGCCGCAGGTGATCGTCGCCCCGCTGCGGGTGGCCGGCGGCCTGAGGGTCTTCTTCGAGGTCGAGGACACCATCAGCCGGCACGGCGACGAGCCGGCCGGCAGCGAGCACGCGGTCGTGCAACTGAGCTCCGGCTCGACCGGGCCGTCCAAGGTGATCGGCCGCACCGCCGCCGACCTGATCGCCGAGATCCGGCGCTACACCCAGATCGAGGGAGTGGCGTTGCCGGGGGAGCGGATCATCCTGCTGCCCTCGATGGTGCACGTGCTGGGGCTGGTCGGCGGTCTGCTCTACGGCCTGCACGCCAGTGTCGAGCTGGTCCCGCCGCAACGGCTCACCGGTGACAGCATCCTGGACGCGATCGAGGCCGTCGACAGCCCGGCGACGGTGCTGGGAGTTCCGTTCCACATCAACCTGCTCAGCTCCACGGCCCAGGAGCGGCGCCCCCGGCAACTGCGCCGGATGATCACCGGCGGCGAGCTGGTGCCGGTCGCGACGGCGGCTCGTTTCATCGACCGGTTCCAGGCGCCGCTGGGGAACATGTACGGGATGACCGAGGTCGGCGTGATCGGGACCGATCTGGACGGCAGCCATCGGCCCTCGGTGCGACCGGCGCCCGGCATCACGGTCCGGGCCCGGGACGGGGAGCTGCAGATCGCCCGGGAGGTCTCGCCCTACCTCGGCGTCGCGGTGCCCGAGCGCTGGTCCGAGGGCTGGCTGCGGACCCGGGACGCGGGCACGGTGGACGACGCCACCGGCCTGGTGACCATCCTGGGACGGCTGGACTCCCAGGTCACCATCGGCGGGATGCAGGTCGATCTGGCCGAGGTCGAGAGCAGCATCGGCGCGTTGCCCGGCGTGGTGGCCGCGGTCGTGCTGTTCGACGAGGCGATCGTGGCCTACCTGCAGCTGGAGCCGGGACACCAGGTCTCCGACGTCGAGGCGCGGCTGGCGACCCAGCTGGCCCGGTTCAAGCAGCCTCAGGTCTATCAGGTCTTTGATCAATTTCCCCGGACGACGACCGGCAAGCTGGTTCGCGACCGGGCGGTGCTGCGGGCGAGGGCCACATGAGGAAGGTCGTGCTCGATCGCGACCGCGCTGACCGCGGAGCCGGCCACGACGGCCAGGGTCAGGCCGTCCGGCAGCGCTGGATGGGCCAGTCGCAGCCCGTCGGACACCGGCTGGAAGCTGCCGTCGGTGACCGGCGGCAGCGGCATCCGGCGGCGCAGCCCGAAGCCGCGCAACCCGGTGCCCTGTGCCTTGCCGAGCGCCTCTTTCGCCGTCCACAGCAGCAGAAAGGCTCCCAGCTGCTCCGCCGCCGGCTGGGCTCGCACCCACTGGGCCTCGGCCTGGTCGAACCAGCGATCGGCCAGCCGGCCAGCCGCCGCCGGTCGGAAGCCTTCGATGTCGATTCCCACCGGGCCGGCCAGGCTGGCGGCCAGTGCCAGCACGCCGGGCCCGTAGCTCAGGCTCACCCAGAGCTGGCCGGTGGCCGCGCGCAGCACTGGCTGACCGGAATCACTCTGCGAGACCACCAGCTCCGACGGGTGCGTGCCGAGCACTCGGGCGCCGGCCTCGGCGAGCAGCTGACGGGTACCGGTGCGCGAGCGCTCCGGCCACTGCAGCACCCAGGCGTAGACGGTGTCCAGCAGGGACTCCGGACGCCGGTTCACGGAAAGAAGGTATCCGATGCGAGATGAGGTTCGCGCGTTCGTGATCTCCTCATTGCAGGACATGAACTACGACGTGGAGAGCGTGGACGACTCCACGACGCTGGGCCCGGCCGGCCTCGACCTGGAGTCACTCGCCCTGGCCGACCTGTTGATGCGGACCGAGGACAACTACCACATCCGGTTCGTCGCGGAGGAGTCCGAAGAGCTTGCCCTGATGAACGTGGGCGAGTTCACCAGCACCGTCGTGAACCGAGTCGCCCAGACCGCCGGCAGCAAGCAACCCTGATGCCGGATCACCCAGCCCTGGAAAGGGCGGACGTGGTCCAGATGCTGGCGGAGCTGGGAAGTCGCGGGCCCGATTCGGCGCTGGAGCGGTTGAGCTCGATGGAAGTCGCCTGGTTGGTGCACCAGGTCGAGCAACGCTATGAGGTGGAGCTCGACCTCGATGACGAGCAGCTCGGCCGGTTGCGCACGATCTCTGACGCCGTGCGGTTGCTGGACGACTCGGTCCGGGCCAGACGTGGTTGAGGCCACGCCGGTCGGCATCGCCGGCCTGGCGGTGCTCAGCGCGCTCGGCCGTGGCGTCGAACCGCAGCTGGCCGCTGCCCTGTCCGGCGCCGCGGCGTTCGGGCCGGTCGAACGGTTCGATGTCAGCGGCCGGCGGGTCGGAGTCGCGGCCACCCTGGGGCAGGTGGACACCCTGACCGCCGAGCTGGCCGGGGTGATCGAGGCGGCCTGCGTTGACGCCGGCCTCAACGCCGCGCAGCGCGCCGCAGCGCCGCTGCTGCTCGCCCTGCACGGGTACCCGGGCGCGACCGGCTGCGCGGTCGAGCTCGCCGAGCGGGCCGGCCTCGCCGGAGCCGGCCGGATCTACATCGGCGCCTGCGTGTCGGCCAGCACCGCGGTCGCCGACGCGGCCGCGATGATCGGTCGCGGGGCGGACCGGGTGGTGGTGGCAGCCGGGTACCTGGTGGAGCCGGATCAGTTCGCCCTGTTCGACGCGGGTCAAGCGATGTCGGCCGACGGCGCGGTCCGTCCGTTCAGCGCCGGCCGGCAGGGCCTGCTGCTCGGCGACGGGGTCGCCGCGGTGGTGCTGGAGTCCGGTGCGGCCGCCGCCGCCCGGGGCCACCAGCCGGCTACCGAGCTGGTGGGCTGGGGCCGGGCCGGAGACGCCTACCATCCGTGCCAGCCGGCGCCCGAGGGCCGAGGCCTGGCCCGGGCGATCGAGGCGGCACTGCAGCGGGCCGGCGTCTCGGCGAACGCGATCGGTTACGTCAACGCCAACGCCACCGGAACCCAGCTCAGCGATGCCGCCGAGGCGGCCGCACTGCACCACGCCCTGGGCGCGGCCGCCGGCCAGGTGCCGGTCAGCTCCACCAAAGCGGTGCACGGGCACGCGCTGGAAGCTTCCGGCCTGCTGGAGCTGGTGATCACGGTGCTGTCCCTGCAGGCCGGAAAGCTGCCGGTCAACGCCGGCTACCTCGCCCCCGACGACAGCTGCGCGCTCGACGTCATTGTCTCCTCGCCGCGGCCGGTGGCCACCCCCTACGCCCTCAGCCTCAACTCGGCCTTCGGCGGCGCCAACACCGCACTGCTGGTGCGTGCCACATGAGAGCAGCCAGCCCGCCGTCGGTTCTGAGCGAGTACCGATGGCCCGCCGAGCAGGACGAGCAACTGCCGGCGCTGCCCGGCTACGTCCTGTCGTCCTTCAGCCCGCTGATCGCCGCGGCCGCCGACGGCTGCCTGACCGAGCATTACGCCAAACCGTCGGCTTCGGCGGCATCCCGGCAGCGCACCGCCGTCCTGGTGGTCAGCAGCGGCAATGACGTCGTCAGCGCCGAGCACGTGCGCGACAAGGTCGCCAGCGGCCGGCGGGTCGGCCCGCTGTTCTTCTTCCAGGCCGCGCCCAACAGCGTGATCGGACAGGTCACCGCGCACTGGGGACTGGGCGGCCCGGTGGTCAGCATCTGCCCGGTCGGTGACCCGCTGGCCGACGGAATGGCCGAGGCGTCGCTGCTGCTGGCCGACGGCGACGCCGACGAGGTGCTGCTGATCCTGGTGGAGCAGGCCGGCGAGGACGCCCCGGATTCAGCCGACCGGGCCCACGCGCTGTTGCTGGCGGCGGGGGACGGCTCATGAACCACGCCGTGAATCCGGTCAGCCGTGGCGCGCTGGCTGCCGATCCGGCGATCGGCGCCGGAAACGTCCTGCAGACGTTGCTGGATCGAGGGGCGGACCCCGACGGCCCGGGGCTGAGCTTCGACACCGCGGTCGAGCACCATCGCGCCGAGCAGGCGCTGAGCCTTGGCGAACTCGATCAGCGGGTGGCCGCTCGAGCCGCCGGCCTGCACGCCCGTGGTGTCCGCCCTCGCGACCCGGTGGCGATCTGGTCCGGCACCGCTGCCGACCACATCCTGTCGTTCCTGGCAGTTACCCGGTTGGGCGCCATCCCGGCGCTGATCAACGGAAACCTGCCCGCCGAGACGGTGGCGGCCTACATCCGAGGCCTGCGAGCCACCGCCACCTTCGCCGACACCGATCGGCGCCAGCGGCTGGCCGGGCTGGATCTGGGCCTCTCCAGCCTGTCCGAGGTGGCCGAGCTGGGCCAGGCCGATCCGGCTGAGGCGCCCGCGCCCTACCGTCACCATCAGCAGGACCCGGTGGTGCTGACCCACACCTCGGGCACCACCGGAATGCCCAAGGCGGTGCTGCACACCCATGCCAGCATCTTCGCCGCCACCCGGCACCTGCTGAGCATGCCGCAGGCACAGGGCACCCGGCGGATCCTCAACGCGCTGCCCGCCGCGCACACCGCGACAGTGCTGATGGTCAATCAGGCGCTGGCCAATCGAGCCGATCTGCTGGCCCTGTCCTCGCAGCAGGGTGAGATCGTTCTCGACGCGATCCAGCGCTGGCGCCCCGAGGGCGTGTTCGGCTTCTCGGTGACCTGGGCCCAACTGGCTCGCTGCGACCTGTCCCGCTATGACCTGGACTGCGTGCGGCTGTGGTTCAACACCGGTGACTGCACCCATGAGCCGCACGTGCGGCATCTGGTGGCAGTCGGCTCGCACGAGGTGATGACCCGGCAAGGGGTCGCCCGCCACGCGGGGTCGAACTTCATCGACGGCCTGGGCTCCAGCGAGATGGGTCACGCGATGTTCCACGTCACCCACCGCAGTGAGACCGACACCTATGACCGGTGCATCGGCCGGCCGTACCGCTTCGTCGAGGCCGCGGTGCTGGACCCGAGCGGCGCGCCGCTTCCCGACGGCGAGGTCGGACACCTGGGCATCCGGTCACCGTCGCTGTCGCCGGGCTACTGGAACGACTCGGTGACCACCTACCGCGCCCGGGTCAACGGCTACTACCTCACCGGAGACCTGGTCCGCCGTGATGCCGAAGGGCGCTACTTTCACCTTGACCGGGCAGCCGACTCGGTCGTCGGGGCGGACGGCACGCGGTACTACACCGCGCTGTCGGAGGAGCGGGTCCAGGCCGCCTGCCCGCGGGTCCTGGACTGCACCGTGGTGATCAGCCGGGTCGGGGACCAGGTCGTGACCGACGTGCTGCTCGACCTGGATCCGGCCGTCGAGCTGGATCCGGCCGTGCTGAGAGAGCAGGTGCTCACCGCGCTCGACCCCGCCACCGCCGCCACCGTGCGCCGGGTGGCGGTGGCCGGCGCGGCCGAGGTGCCCAAGGGAGCGACCGGCAAGGTGCGCAAGGCCCTGTTGCGTGAACAGGCCCAGCACCGGTGAGCGGCATGGGTCCGCGCGCCGGCGTGGTGATCACCGGCATCGGGATGCTGACCCCGATCGGGCGCGACGTGGCCGAGGTGTTCGACGCGGTCCGCACCGGCCGGTCCGGGCTGTCGCGGCCACCGGCCGGTCATCCGGTGGCCGGCTCCATCGAGGTCGCCGGTTTCGTCGGTGACCTCGGTCCCGCCGCGGTCGGCTCCGGGCCGGAAGCCAAGATCCTGGACCGGACGATCATGCTGGCCCTGCTGACCGCCCGCCAGGCGCTGGCCGATGCGAACCTGGTGGTCGGACGCGATGTCGAGGCCGGCCGGATCGCGGTGATCCTCGGCGGCGTCGGCGGCATGGCGACGCTGGAGTCGCAGGTGCTGGCGCGTGCCGAGCGGGGCCGGGTGGCGATCAGCCCCTACCTGCTGACCGGAATCCTGCCGAACATGCCGTCCGCCCGGATCGCCATCGAGCACGGCATCCGCGGTTACAGCTCCGCGGTGGGCACCGCGTGCGCGTCCGGAGCGCAGGCGATAGCCGACGGGATAAGGCTGATCCGGTCCGGCGAGGCCGACGTGGTGCTCTGCGGGGCCAGCGAGGCGCCGCTGTTCCCGACCTTCGCCGAGGCGTTCGGCAACGCCCGGGCGCTGGCCAGGGACTGGAGTGAGCCCACCCAGGCCAGTCGCCCGTTCGACCGGCGCCGCAACGGGTTCGTGCTCTCCGAGGGAGCGGCGTTGCTGGTGATCGAGCGGGCCGAGCACGCCAGTGCCCGCGGCGCGCGGGGCTACGCCGACCTTGTCGGCTACGGGGCCACCACCGACGCCTACCATCCGGCTGCGCCCAGCCCGGACGGCGCCGGCGCCGCGGCCTGCATGCGCTTGGCGCTGGCCGACGCCGGCCTGGGCCCCGAGGACATCGGCTACATCAACGCGCACGGGACGTCCACCAAGCTGGGCGACGTCGCCGAGGCAAGCGCGATCACCCATGCCTTCGGTGGGCACCGGCCGGCGGTCAGCTCCACCAAGTCGCTGACCGGGCACATGCTCGGAACCTCCGGAGTCCTCGAAGCGGCTGTCAGCGCGCTCGCGGTGGGCAGCGGGGTGCTGCCGGCGACGTACAACCTCTCCGACCCCGACCCGGACTGCGCGCTGGATCACATCTGCGCCGAACCGCGGCTGGCCGACGTGTCCTACGCGCTGTCGAACTCGTTCGGATTCGGCGGCCAGAATGTCAGCCTGCTCTTCGGCCGCTCCAGCGCGCCGCGGCGCGACCTGCCGGTAGCCGTTGACGCCCCCGGCATCGATCACCAACATCAACCCGAGGAGATCACCTCATGAATATAAGCGGAATCGATCACATCGAGTTGTATGTCGGCGATGCTCAGCAGTCGGCCTACTACTTCGGCTCGGCGTTCGGCCTGGAGGTCGGCGGCCAGGGTGGTCCCGAGACCGGCTTGACCGGCCAGCGCTCGCTGCTGATGGTGCAGGGTGAGGTGCGGATGCTGCTGACCTCCGGTTTGTACGCCGACCACTCGGCTACCGAGTACGTCCACCGGCACGGTGACGGCGTGGCGGTGGTGGCCATGCGGGTCGAGGACGCGGCCGCCAGCTTCGAGGCGTTGGTGCGTCGTGGCGCCGAGCCGATCTCGCCACCGAAGACGTACAGCGACGACACGTCATCGGTGATAGTCGCCGAGGTGGCGGGCTTCGGTGACGTGATCCACCGGCTGGTGCAGCGGAACGGTGAGGGCTTCCTGCCGGGCGCGATCGAGATGACCGAGCGCGAGCCGGCCGAGGATCCGATGTTCAACAAGATCGACCACCTGGCGATCTGCGTGCCGGCCCGGCAACTGCAGGCCACCTCGGAGTTCTACCAGCAGGTGTACGGCTTCGCCGAGATCTTCACCGAGTACATCGAGGTGGCCGGTCAGGGGATGAACTCGGTGGTCGTGCAGAGCCCTTCCGGCGAGGTCACCTTCACCCTGATCGAGCCGGACACCCAACGCCGGGCCGGGCAGATCGACGACTTCCTGCAGTGGCACGCCGGCGCCGGCGTGCAGCACGTCGCGCTGATCACCGATGACATCGTCTCCACGGTGGACCGGCTCGGCGGCCGGGGCGTCCGGTTCCTGACCACCCCGGCCGCCTACTACCGCAGCCTGGAGGACCGGGTCGGCGCCGTGGACGCGCCGATCGGCGAACTGAGCCGGCTGGGTATCCTGGTCGACCGCGATCACTGGGGCCAACTGCTGCAGATCTTCACCGAATCGACCCATGTCCGGCGCACGCTCTTCATCGAGGTGATCGAGCGGCGCGGGGCCCGAACCTTCGGCAGCGGCAACATCAAAGCGCTGTACGAGGCGAAAGAGCGTGAGATGGTGCACGCACCGACACCGATGGCCGCAGATCCCGATCCCGAACCGATGGAAGTGTGATGATGTCGAGCAGCGAGTTCAGCCTCACCGCCGAGGAGATGGCGCTCCTACCCTCCGATGAGGACGTCCGGTTCTACGCCGAGCACGGCTGGTACTTGTCCAGCAAGCTGTTCAGTGACGACGAGATCGATGCCCTGGTCGCGGCCAGTGATGACTACTACGACGGCGCCCGCGACCACCAACTGCCGACCCGGCCGGCCAAGCTCGCCTACTGGCGGCCGGAGGACGGCGAGGTGCAGCGGCACAACGACTACGTGCACTACGAGAGCGACGCGATCGCCAAGATCCTGCGCAAGCCGTTGCTGGGCGCGGTCGCGGCAAGGCTCGCCCAGACGCCCGAGATCCGGATCTTCCAGGCCACCATGATCTACAAGCCACCGGTCGCGGGCGAACCGACCAATGTGGTGCCCTGGCATTTCGACAAGCACTACTGGGCCTCGTGCACCTCCGACCGGATGCTCACCGGCTTCCTGCCGTTTCACGACTGCCCTCCGGAGATGGGCACCATCACCATGATCGACGGCAGTCACCGGTGGCGCGAGATCGGCAACGACGACAGCACGGTGCGGCACTTCGCTGAGCGGGACAAGGCCCAGCTGGACGCCATGCTGGCCGAGAACGCCGCCTACAACGGCGTCGAGGTGGTCCAGGTGCCGATCACGATTCCCAAGGGGCACATCAACTTCCACCACTGCCGCACCTACCACGGCAGCGGTCCGAACCTGAGTGGACGGCCGCGCCGGGCGATCTCGCTGCACCTGCAGGACGGCGCCAACGCCTACCAGGAGTTCCGGCTGTCCAACGGACAACTGGCCGGTTACAACCACGACGTCCTGGTCCGGCGCACCGCCGACGGGCATCCCGATTACGCCGACCCCACCTACTGCCCCACCCTCTGGCGCGAGTGAGAACGGGCGGCGCTGGTTGGCTCGGGCAATCCATCACACGGCCCCCGGCGCAGCGTTGAACGCCTCGACGGGTCCAGGGTTCCGCTGGGGCAGGCACGGCACCGGCTGGGAGACGCTCTCGGAGCAGGGACGCCAGCAGATCCTGGCCTGTGGCGCGCGGAACTGGGCTCAGGTGCACGAGAAGGTGCCCAGTTACAACGAGACCTGGCGCCCGCTGCGTCCGGTGATCATGACCGCGAGCATGTTCGCCGCCCTGCACGAGTTGTCGAGCCGGCTCGCCGAGCTCATCCTGCAGGCCTGCCAGCGCCGCGCCGGCACCGCCGGTGAGCTGCGCCGTGCGCTGGGGGTGGCGCAGGGCCACATCCGGTTGCTCGATGAGGACGAGCCGTTGACCGAGCAGCTGTTGATCTCCAGCCGGCCAGACGTGCTGTTCAGCGGCGGGGTGCCCAAGTACGTGGAGTTCAACATCGACGGCGCGCTGGGCGGTGCCTTCGACTCGGACAACCTGGCCGCGAATTTCGACGCCCGGTATCGCGCCGAGGGCGTCACCGAGCTGACCGGGCTGTACCCGCCGCCATCAGCGGTGGACGGCCGGTTCAGCGCGGTCGCGGACTGGCTGGGCGATTCCGAGGACCGCCGGGTGGCCATGGTGATGGACCTGTCCGTCGGCCACGCTGGCCTGACCGATCCACGCCAATTCCTGAGCTACCTGCAACCGGTCAGCGCCCGGGCGGCACGCGCCGGCTTCGAGCTGATCCCGTACTGGGTGCACTGGCTGGAGGTCGATGACCGGCAGCGGCTGCTGGTGGACGGCCAGCCGATCACCAACGTGCTGCGAATGTTCGTGCCCGACACGGCGCCGCCGAGTTCGGGCCTGGACGCGCTGGAGGCCGCGGTCCAAGCCGGTACCGTCCGCTGCTTCACCTCCGCGGCGACCTGGCTGCTCACCAACAAACTAACGCTGGCCTGGCTGTGGGAGGACCTGCCCGCCCTTGGCGAGACCGATCGCGAACTGGTGCGGGCCCATATCCCCGCAACGGCGCTGTTCACCGCCGACCGGGTGCCCGATGCCTTGACCCGCCAGCACGAGCTCGTGCTCAAGCCGGTGGACGGCTCCAGCGGCCGGGATGTGCTGTTGGGGCGCGAAACCGGCGCCGAACACTGGCGCGAGGCGATCGAGGGGGCGGCGGCCGGCGGTGGCTTCCTGCTGCAGGAATTCATCGAATGCGATCCCCTTCCGATGCATTTCGTCGACATCTCCAACGGTGAAGTCGTCGAGCACGCGGTGCCATGCTGCTTCGGCCCGTACCAGTTCGGCGGCAAGCAGTGCGGCGGCGAGCTGCGGATGGGCTATCCGGGTGGCGGGTTGGTGATGAACGTCGCGATGGGCGCGCTGGTGGACGGCTTCGCCATCGTCGCGGGTTGAGCCCTGGAGGCACGTAGTCGGGCGCCGAGGCCCCGCACCATCTCGGCCGCTGCGATAGCGTCGCTGCGAGCGTTGCCGTGCCGGCCGTCCGGGCTGTACAGCGTCGGGTCACTGGCTCGGGGATGCCGGCTCAGATCGACGTGCACGCAGTCGTGCCGGCTGGCGACCAGGCGCGCGTGCTCGGCCAGCAGCGCCAGCCGCTCTCGCAGTGGCAGGCGGTGGCGTTCGGGAATCGCCGGGCTGTAGGAGACGTCGAAGATGCCGATCGTCGCCGGCTGGGCGCCGGCCGAGCGCAATGCCTGCAGGATCGCGCCGATCTCGTCGGTGACCGCCTCGGCGGCCGTGCCGGCGTAGCTGGGCCGGAACGCGTCGTTGCCGCCGCAGAGCACCAGGGCCAGATCTGGTTCGAACTCCAGGGCCTGGTCCAACTGGCTGGCGCGCACCTCGCGAGCCAGCAGGCCGCTGACCCCGAGGTTGAGGTACCGCAGGTCCGGGGCGGCCGCGCGCAATTCGGCGGCCACCCGATCGGTCCAGCGCAACGGGCAATAGCCCTCCACCGGGAACAGCGGGCCGTTGGCCACGCTGTCACCGAGCACCACGAACCGCCGCCAGGGGTGCCCGGCCAGCAGAGCCTCGCTCTCACCCGGCGCCAGGCAGTCCGGATCGGCGAGTTCGGCGGGCCGCTCGCCGATCACGCCGGACGCTCCGACAGGCTCAGCTTGACCCGCCGCAAGCCCAGCAGCAGACCGCTGAGGACGGCCAGGCACAGCACCACCGCGGCGAGCGCGGCATCGTGCAGTCCGAACCGGGTAACCGCCCAGCCACCGGTCAAGGCGCCGACGGGTATCCCGGTGAAGCACACCGTGGTGCACAGGCCCATCACTCTGGTCTGCAGGACGTCGGGCACTCGTTGGAACAGCGCCGCACCGAGGATCGGATTGACCGAGGCGATTCCGACTCCGGCGAGGACGCTGACTGCCATGACCACCAGCAGGTTGTCGCTGAGACCGAGCACCAGCAGGCGGGGGACGCAGCTGATCAGCCCGCCGATCACGAACGCCGGGTACTGCGGAAGCCGTTCGGCCAGCAGGGTGAAGACGAATGTGCCCAGCAACGCCCCACCCGCGAAGGCGCCCAACGCCAGACCGAGCGCCTGGGGGGAGTGCAGGATCTCCCGGGCCCACACCGGGATGAAGACCACCGTGGCCGCGGTGGAGAAGACATTGAGCGCGACCACCACACCCAGCATGCTGAAGAGCACCCGATCCTCGCGCAGGTAGCGGAAGCCGCCTCGCAAAGCCGTCAGGTACGGCTCGGCAGCAGGACGCCCGCCGTCGGGCCCGGCCGGCTTGGCGGCGACCACGATGGCCACCACCAGGGCGCAGCAACCGAAGGAGACGGCATCCAGCCATACCGCGCCCCGAGCGCCGAACCAGACGATCAGCAGCCCGCCCAACGGCGCGCCGAGCAAGGTGGCCAGCCGGCTCAGTCCCTCGTAGAGCGAGGTGAGTCGGATGGTCGGGTACCCGGCTGCTTCTGCCGCCGGGCGCAGCAGCACGTGCTTGGTTCGATCACCGACGCCCCGCAGCGCGCCGGCCACTGCCACCAGCACCAGCAGCCAAGCCAGGCCGCTGTTCTGGAAGGCGGCGATGCAGCCGAACGCCAGCGCGCTGGCGATATCGCAGAAAATGGAGCTGGTGCGCAGGCCGAAGCGGTCGGCCATCGGCGTGAGCAGCGTTCCTGAGAGCAGGTAGGGGATCATCTCGGCGGCTGCCACCAGACCCATGTCGGTGGCGCTGCCCGTGGTGGTGAGCACCAGCCACGGAATGGCGACCAGCGAGACCTGACTGCCCAGCGTAGACCCGATGTCCGCGCCGAGCAGCGCGTAAAACCTGCGCCGAGGGCTCACCCGACCTGGCCCGAGGCCGTGCTCGACAGCTGGTTCGGGGATTGCCGCCGCTGGGCCCAGGCCGCTCGCAGCGCCGCCTTGTCGACCTTCGCCGAGCGGTTGCGGGGCAGCCGCTCGACGAATTCGACGGAGCGTGGCGCCCACATGTCGTTGAGAGTCTCGGTGACCAGGGCGATCAATTCCGCCTCGGTGACCTTGGCGCCCTCGGTTGGCACCACGTAGGCGTGCGGCGCCTCACCGACCGTCCCGTCCGGCACCCCGATCACGGCGGCGGCGCGCACCTGTGGATGCTCGGCGAGGGCGTCCTCGATCGGCCTGCAGAAGATCGCCCAGTTGCGCCGGTGCGTCACGATCATGTCGTGCACCCGGTCGACCAGGTAGAGGTAGCCGTCCGAGTCGAGGTATCCGAGGTCGCGGGTACGCACCCAGCCATCGACCATGGTGTCGGCCGTCAGCTCGGGCTGGCCGTAGTAGCCGGAGAAGCTCAGCCGGCTGTGAACCCACACCTCGCCGGTTCGGCCGACCGGCAACGGCCCGGCCGGGGCGGTGTCCTCGGCGCCGTCGGTCCCCGATCCGTCGGCAGTGCCCCGGATCTCGATTCGGACATCGCCGTAGGGCCTGCCGCACGAACGCAGCCGTTCCGGATGCTCGGGGTCCTCGGTCAGGTCCGGCAGCGCGGTGATCACCACCGCCTCGCTCAGGCCGTACACGATCCGGATCACCGGTCCGAACCGTGCGATGGCCTGCCTGAGCCGGCTCGGCGCCGCCGGCCCGGCGCCGACGTTGAACACGACCATGCTGGACAGGTCGGCCCGCTCGCAATCGGGATGGTCGAGCACCTCGTAGAGCATCGGCGGGGTCAGAAAGGTCGAGGTGATCCGGTCGGCCTCGGCGATCCGCAGGAACGCCGCCGGATCCCACTCGTCGCGCAGAAAGAGCACCCCTCCGGTGAAGAGGTTGAACAGCGTCGTCATCTGCCCGCTGGCCAGCCACATGGGCGAGTGCGAGAGGTGGCGCAACAACGGCAGGCCGGCAGCGCGGTACTGCTGGCCCAGCGCCAGGATCTGGGCGTAGAAACCCTGCTTGTGATGCACCAGCTTGGGGGTGCCTGTGGTGCCGCTGGTCTGCAGGAAGGCTTCCGGCTGGGGCGTGGAGGTCGCTGCGGATGGGGTGGCTGTGGAGGGAGTTGCGGAGCCAGTTGGTCGCGGGCTGCTCAGGTCCGTTCCGGCGCCGATGCGATACACCGGGACCGAGGGTAATGCCGCGGTGATCTCACGGCCCACCTCGCTGGGACTTCGGGTGTCGTAGATGAATAGGTCAGGTTTGGTCAGTTTCGTGAATTCCACCATTTCACGCCGAGAAGTCACCGGCGCAATCCACATGGAACGGCAGCCGAGCAGGTGCAGCGACAAGTGCAGTATCGGGCCCTCGACCGAATTGGTGACCATGACCAGCGCCGCGCTGCCCGGTTCGACCCCTTGGTCCACCAGGGTCGCGGTCATGTCCAGCACCGCCTGACGCAGCTCGGTGAAAGTCAACCGCCGGGTGCTGTCAACCAGGGCCTGCCGGTCCCCGAACTCCTCGAAAAGCCGCAAAGCTGCCTGTACATAGTTATCCGATTCGCCGGATCCGGGCAGCATGGCACCTCCGCGCGCGACGTCGTTTTGCGCGCCTGACTCTACGAGAAATAGTTGGTCCGGGTACGTCAGACATGAAAATAATTGTTTTTTCACATTGCTTGACTATAGAAGACCACCCGGTCTACGTTTCGTCACCATTGACCAGGCGCGCCGTCTGTTCCACATTCGGGGGTTCTAGCGCAGCGCCGTGTGGAGGTTGAAGTCGTATGCATATGTTTCCGTCCAAATTGAAGGCAACCGCAGTCACGAGCACCCTGGTGCTGGTTGGCTCCCTGGCGGTGTTGAACGGCTCCGGCGGTTTCGCCTCGGCCAGCTCACCGGCCGCCTCACCGCAACCCGTCCAAGGCCGGCAATGGGCCAACACCTGGATGGCGGCGACCACCCATGGCAACCTCGCCGGCTCGACGAATGCCGGTTTCAACAACCAGTCGGTACGGCTGATCGTGCACACCACGGTCAGCGGCTCGCAGCTGCGCATCAGGCTGTCGAACGAGGACGGTGACCAGGCCGTGGCGGTCGGCAACGCCACGGTCGCCAAGCCTGACCTGAGCACGCCCTCGGTCGCCGACATCGACCCGTCCTCGCTGCGCCAGTTGAGCTTCAACGGCCGGTCCTCGACGGTCATGAACAAGGGCGCTGAGTTGCTCAGCGACCCGGTCGACCTGGCTGTCGAGCGCGAGCAGGATCTGGTCGTCACGGTGTACTTCCCGACGCCGACCGGGCCCACCACCTTCCACGGCACCTCGCGCCAGAACAACTTCGTCGGCGCCACAGATCTCACCCAGGACGTCAGCGGGGCCGGGTTCACCATCACCCGCACCTGCTGCTGGTTCTTCATGTCCGGCGTGGACGTGCTGCGCCACACCAACTACGGCCCGGTGGTGGTGCTCAGTGACTCTCTCGGCGATGCCAACGGCAGCACCCTGAACGCCAACAAGCGCTGGGCGAACCTGCTGTACGCCCGGCTGGCCGAAGCCCGCGGCAACAACGCGCCGGCGGTGCTCAACGCCAGCCTGGCCGGCAACCGCCTTAACCATGAGGGCACCGAGCCCGGCGCCGCCGGCTTCCCAGGCTTTCCCGAGCTGGGCACCAACGCCCTGGCACGGCTGGACGACGACGTCTTCGACCTGATCGGGCCCCGAACCGTCATCACCCACCTGGGGATCAACGACATCTGGATGTCCGACGACTCGGCGGACGCGATCATCACCAGCCTGCGCCAGCTGAACCAGCAGATCAAGGAGCGCGGCATGCGCAGCCTGGTCGCCACCATAACGCCGTACAAGGGCAACGGCGGCCCCGGCGTCTGGACGCCGGCCAAGGACGCCACTCGGCAAGCCGTCAACGCCTACCTGCTCAGCAGCAGCGAGTTCGACGGCGTGATCGACTTCGACAGCGTGCTGCGCGACCCGGCAGATCCGGCGCGGCTGCTACCGGCCTATGACTCGGGAGACCACATCCATCCCAACGACCTGGGTAACCAGGC
The DNA here is from genome assembly GCA_036389035.1 of Jatrophihabitans sp. Classification (NCBI taxonomy): domain Bacteria; kingdom Bacillati; phylum Actinomycetota; class Actinomycetes; order Jatrophihabitantales; family Jatrophihabitantaceae; genus Jatrophihabitans; species Jatrophihabitans sp. The sequence continues at coordinate 170,951 of DASVQQ010000001.1, read as the reverse complement.
GATGGCGGACGCGATCTCATTGTCCGCGCTGCTTCGGGGTCCGGATTCGGTACCGTAACCCGGCAGGACACCGTAACCTGTGGAGGTCCTCAGTTCACGACCGGCGAAGCGGGCGGAGCCGACTGTCTGAAGGGATTCAGCGCCGTGACCGCCGATGCGATCCTTGCCGAGTTGCTGACTGAGCCCGCTCGGGCCGATCCGTATCCGCGGTACCGGGCCCTGCGGGAACTGGGGCCGATCGCGCCACTGACTCAGGGGGTAGCCGGGGCGACGCCGTTCGCGGCCGTCGCCACCGGCTACCCCCTCGTCGACGAGGTGCTGGTCTTCACACCACGCCGGCTGGCGGCGATCGAGCCGGTGGTCGAAGAGGTCGTGCAGCGGCTGCTGGACCAGCGGCGTCGGCGCCGCCGTGGCGACCGTGGACTCTTCCTTCGTGGCATGAGTTCCGTGCCGGTAACGCTGAGCTGAGGCGGCGCGAATGCCCCTGGACCCGCAGGTACGACAATGGCGCGAGCGCCGGATCGCCGATCAGGTGCGCCCGCTGTACACCCAGACCCTCGCCGAGGCGCGGGCGGCCGATCTTGCCGAGATCCAGGCCGGCGGCGGAGACCCTGAACCGGTTCACGAGGTGCTGGACCTGCAGCTGCCCGCGACCGGCGGCCCGTTGCCGCTGCGGCTGTACCGACCCGCCGGCCCGGCCCGGCAACCGGCACTGGTCTACTTCTTCGGCGGCGGTTGGACGCTGGGCCAGATCGACACCTGTGACGGCATCTGCCGCACGCTGGCAAACGCCGTGGGGTGCGTGGTGATCGCCGCCGGCTACCGGCTGGCGCCGGAGCACAAGTTCCCGGGCGCGGTCAACGACTGCTACGACGCCGTCAGCTGGATCGCCGAGCACGCCGAGGAGCTCGGGATCGACCCGGGACGGCTGGCGGTCGGCGGCGACAGCGCCGGCGGCAACCTGGCCGCGGCCGTCACGCTGCTGGCCAGGCAGCACGGCGGCCCGCCGCTGGCAGCGCAACTGCTGGTCTATCCCAACACCTGCTACGACGCCGACACCCCGTCGCTCCGGCAGAACGACGACCCGAGCATGTTCAACCGTCGCTCGGTGGACTGGTACTGGGGTCACTACCTGTCCTCACCGGATGACGGCACGAACCCGCTGGCCTCGCCGCTGCTGGCCGATGACCACTCCGGCTTGCCGGCCGCGCTGGTGATCACCGCCGAGTACGACCCGCTTCGCGACGAGGGCGAGCAGTACGCCCACCGGCTTCAGGAAGCCGGCGTGCCCACCGAGCTGTGCCGTTACGACGGCATGATGCATGGCTTCTTTCTGATGTACCCGATGCTCGAAGGCGGTCGGCGGGCCGTGGATCACGCCGTGGGCTTCTTGCGCGCGCAGTTCGGGCTCGACCGGTGACCGGCCCGGCGCCGGTGTCGCTGCTGGATTTCGAGGCCCGCGCGAAGTCGCTGCTGACGCCGGAGGTCTGGGATTTCATTGCCGGCGGCAGCGGCTTCGAGATCACCATGCGGGCCAACCGCCAGGCGCTGGATTCGGTCTCGGTCTACCCGCGAATGCTGGGCGGCGCTCTGAGCGGGACCGAAACAAACCTGCTGGGCACCCCGATGTCGATGCCGATCGCGGTGGCCCCGATGGCCTACCAGCGCCTGGTGCACCCGGCCGGTGAGGTCGCGATGGCCGAGGCCGCCTGCCAGGCAGGCATTCCGCTGATGCTCAGCGCGCTGAGCAGTTGCCCGGTCGAGGAGGTGGCGCGCACCGGTGCCAAGATCTGGTTCCAGCTGTACTGGATGCGCGAGTGGCTCGCGCTGGAACAGCTGATCGAGCGAGTGGAGGCGGCCGGCAGCACCGCTCTGGTGGTCACCCTTGACGTGCCGATCATGGGTCGGCGGCTGCGCGATGTCCGCAACCAGTTCGCGTTGCCCGCCGAGGTGGTGGCCGCCAACCTCACCAATGGCCGAGCCGGCACAGCGCATCGGGCCCGGGCCGGAGAGTCCGCGATCGCCGCGCACACCCTCGAGCTGATCGGGTCGGGGCCGACCTGGTCAGATCTGGAACAGCTTCGGAGCCGAACGAGCTTGCCCCTGGTGGTCAAGGGGATCCTCGATCCGCGTGACGCGGCGCGCGCCGTCGGGATCGGCGCCGACGCGGTGGTGGTGTCCAATCACGGCGGCCGTCAGCTCGACGGGGCGCCGGCGAGCGTCACCGCGCTGGCCGCTGTGGTGGCCGAGGTGGGCCAGCAGTGCCAGGTGCTGCTGGACAGCGGTATCCGCAGCGGCATGGACGTGCTGCGCGCGCTTGCGCTCGGGGCGTCCGGGGTGCTGGTCGGCCGGCCGCTGCTGTGGGCGCTGGCGGTAGGCGGGGCTGCCGGAGCGGCGCAGGCCCTGTCGCTGCTGAGCACCGAGTTCCGTGAGTCGCTGATCCTGGCCGGTTGCCCGGACCTGGCCGCCGTCCGGGACCTTCGCACCGACCAGGGAGTGGCCCGATGAGCACCACCGCCGACAGCCTGCGGCTGGGCCAACTGCACACCGCCCAGCTCTTCGGCGCCCTGGAGGATCCGGCGCTGAACTCGATGAACTTTCTCAACGAGATCTCCCACCGGTACCCGGACGCGGTGTCGCTGGCAGCCGGCCGGCCGGTCGAGCAGTTCTTCGAAACCGACGCCCTGCAACGTTACCTGCGCAGGTTCTGCCAGTACCTGGAAGCCGATCTCGGCTACTCCGAGGAGGAGGTGCGCCGCACGCTGTTCCAGTACGGCCGGACCAAGGGAGTGGTGCACGGCCTGATCGCGGCGAACCTTGCCCAGGACGAGGGGATCTCGGTCGACCCGGAGGCGATCGTGGTCACCGTCGGGTGCCAGGAGGCGATGTTCCTGGTGCTGCGGGCGCTGCGCACCTCGCCGTCGGACGCGCTGCTGGCGGTGACCCCTACCTACGTCGGGCTCACCGGCGCCGCCCGACTGGTCGAGATGCCGGTGCTGCCGGTCGCGGCCGGCTCCGGCGGGGTGGACCTCGACGACCTGGAGAACCAGATCCGGCAGGCGCGAGCCAGCGGTCTGCGGCCCCGTGCCTGTTACGTGATGCCTGACTTCGCAAACCCGTCCGGCGTCAGCATGAGCCTGGCCGATCGCCGGCGACTGCTGGCGATCGCGGCCGCCGAGGGCATCCTGTTGCTGGAGGACAACCCGTACGGGTTGTTCTCCCATGCCGATGAGCAGCGTCAGCCCACCCTCAAGGCCCTGGACGAGCATCGAAGCGTGGTCTACCTCGGTTCGTTCGCCAAGACGGCGATGCCCGGCGTCCGGGTCGGTTACCTGGTCGCCGATCAGCCGGTACTCGATTCCGTGGGCGGCCGAAGCCTGCTCGCCGACCAGCTCTCCAAGATCAAGAGCATGCTGACGGTGAACACCTCACCGATCACCCAGGCCATCGTGGGCGGCAAGCTGCTCGAGAACGACTGCAGCCTGCTGCGCGCCAACGAGCGCGAACGTGCCGTCTACACCCGCAACATGCGGCTGATGGTGGACGGCCTGGCGCAGCGGTTCCCCGATCCGGAACGGGGTGTCACCTACAACGTCCCGGTCGGTGGGTTCTTCGTGGTGATCACGGTCCCGTTCGGCGTCGACGACGCCTTGCTCGAGCGCTCGGCGGCCGAGTACGGCGTGCTCTGGACGTCGATGCACCACTTCTACGAGCCGGGTGTCGAAGTGAACGCGCTGCGACTGAGCTGCAGCACCGTGACCCCGCAGCAGATCGAGATCGGGCTCGATCGGATGGCGCGGCTCATCAACGACGAGCTGCGGGCCAGCCAGCGATGAGCGAGGCCGGTTCGCGCGAAGCCGACCAGCCGGATCCGTTCGCCGACTGGAACTGGGAAGACCCAGCCGGGCTCAACCAGGTCATGGACGAGTTCACGGCCAGCCTGGCGACCGCGCACACGTTGGAGAGGGTGGCCAGCGCGCCCTACAGCGCGGCCCAGCTGGCCACGCTCGGCATCACCGGAATCGAGTTCGCCGCGTTCCGCACTACTCATTCCGCGGGCCTGGGCGCTGATCTGGTGGGCCTGCGCGCTCCGGGGGCGAGCACCGAGCCAGGCCACATCTACCGGGTCGACAGCGAGTGCTACTTCACTCAGCTCGACATCGCCGAGCCACTGCCGGTGGCCGACGCCGCCCTCGACTGGGTCTACGCCGAGCACCTGATCGAGCACGTGTCGCTGCCGACAGCGGTGCACTGGCTCACCGAAGTGCGCCGGGTGTTGGCACCGGGTGGCGTGCTGAGGCTGACGACTCCGGATCTGGCCAAGTACGTCGCCGGGTACCTCGACGGCGACCCGTTCTTCGCCAAGCACCGCCGGCGGGTCGGGCAGGCCATCCGGGTCGCCCCGGCGATGCCGGCCCGCAAGGCCTTCATGTTCAACCAGCTCTTCTACCTCTACGGCCACCGCTGGCTCTATGACCTGGCGGAGTTGCGCCACGTGCTGGGCGAGGCCGGCTTCGCGGCTTCCGAGGTCCGGCTCTGCGGCTATCGCAGCGGATCGCGCGACGACATCGCCGAGCTGGATCAGAAATTTCGAAGCGATGAGACCATCTACCTCGAGGTCAGCCCTTGAGCACCGCGCTGATGGCGCTGGTCAGCTGCTGCCGGGTGGGCAGCAGGCCGGCGTCCAGGTCGGGCGAGGCTCCCACGATCGCGGCATCGGGCCGGCTGATCCGCCGGGGTGCGGCCACCAGGTGCATCTGCTCCGCCGCGGTGGCCAGCACCTCCGCTCCGAGACCGGCGAACCGGTTTCCGTCGTCAAAGACGACCAATCTGCCGGTCCGCTGCAGCGACTCAGCCAGGGCTGCCCAGTCGAAGGGATAGATCGTCCTGGGGTCGAACACCTCCACCGACACCTCACCGGCCAGCTCGTCGGCCACCGCGATCGCGTCATGCACGAGCTGTCCGACCGCGACCACGGTGACGTCGGTGCCGCTGCGGTGCAGCCGCGCCTCTCCCAGCGGAATCGGCAACAGGTCGGCGTAGTCGACGTCCTCCCTGACGCCCATGCAGGCCAGCGGCCCGAAGAAGATCACCGGGTCGTCGTCGCGGATCGCGGTGATGAGCAGGCCGTAAGCGTCGGTGGGCGTTGCCGGCATCACGGTCTTGACACCCATGTGCGCGAACAGGCTGTAGGGCTGGTCCGAGTGCTGTGCCCCCCAGCCGGTCCGCACCCCGGACGCCGGCATCAGGTAGGTCACCGGCACGCTCGTCTGGCCGCCGCTCATCAGCCGGAACTTGTTCGCCTGGTTGGTGATCTGCTCGAACACCAGCAACAGCAGGAACGGGATCTGGAACTCGACCACCGGCCGCCGGCCGGCCATCGCCGCGCCGGTGGCGAAGTTGGTGAAACCCTGTTCGGACAACGGCATCTCCAGCACCCGTTGTGGTCCGAACCGTTGCAGGAAGCCTGCGGTGACGTTGGTCAGCGCGAAGTTCATGTCCTCGCCCATCACGAACACCGACTCGTCGGCATCCATCTCATCGCCTAGGGCCCGGTTCAGCGCCTTGAGGTAGGACAGTCTGGGCATCGTCGCACCGTTTCATTCATGGGCCGGCCGCGAAGCCGGTCCGGACGCCGCAAGCGTCATCAGAGGGCACCGGCGCGCGGCTGCGGCCCGGTGGTGTAGGTGTATTCCTGCGCGTCGGCCGGGTCGAGCCTGGCGCCGTCCAGGGCGAACCGAACCGCCTCGTCCAGCACGGCCTCCACGTCGGCATCGATCTCCGAGCGAACCTGTGGCGACACCCGGCCGGCCGCGATCTCCAGCGGGTCGCGGCACCGCCAGCGAGCCAGCTCATCCTCGCTTCGGTAGTCCAGCCGGACCTTGAACTCGAAGGTGTGGTGGCCGAAGTAGCGGTAGGTGTCAGCCTCGATCAACGTAGGGCCGTCTCCGGCGCGAGCTCGCCGGACCGCGCCGGTCATCGCCGCCAGCACCACCTCGACATCCTGGCCGTCGACGGTGACCGACGGGATTCCGAAGGCCTCGCCGCGCCCGGTGATCGTGCCGGCGACCGCGGCGCCCACCGGAAGGCTCGTCGCGTACTGGTTGTTCTCGCAGATGTAGATGACCGGAAGCCGCCAGAGCGAGGCGAGGTTGAAGCCTTCGAGCAGGGCGCCCTGGCTGACCGCGCCATCGCCGAAGAAGCAGGTCACCACCTGGCCGGTGCCGGCCTGGGCGACCGACCACGCGGCGCCGGCGGCGATTGCCGCGCTGTGCCCGACCGTGCCGGTGGCGTTGTAGATGTTGCGGGTGAAGTCTGACGGGTGGAAGGACCCGCCGCGACCCCGGTCGATCCCGTTGGCCCGGCCCAGCAACTCGGCAAGAAATGTCGACGGGTCGCTGCCCTTGGCCAGGAAATGGCCGTGGCCACGATGACTGCTGAACATGATGTCCTCGCCGTCCAGCGCGGCGGCCACTCCGGTGGCCACCGCCTCCTGCCCGATGCACGGGTGGATGCCGCTGACCAGGTCACCGGACTTCACCAGGTCCAGGCAGCGCTCCTCGAACCGGCGGATCAACCGGATCGTGCGGTACAGCGAGTCACGCCGGCTCTGCTCCAGCTCGATGTCCTGGCACTCAGTCATGTTCGGCTCCCTCGCCGACGAGCGCGGATCGGACCTCGGTCGGCCATCGGTCCATTCGCGGCCCGTGCGCATTGATCAGGGCCAGCGCGAGCCGCTCCATGCCGAAGGCCATGCAGGCGGTGTGCCCGACCTCGCCCTCGACGGTGAAGCCGAAGGTCTCGCCGAAGTGGTCCTTGTGGTAGTTGGCCGACGCCACTGCCTGAACCCTGTCGGCCGACACCGCGACCTTCAACTCGTACTTCAGTTCCTGCACGCGCTGCGCTGCCTGGTACAGCTTGCGGCCGGGACCGAAGAACGGGTCATCGGCCACCTCGACGCTGACCTGCAGCCCCAGCGCCGTCAGCCAGTTCCGCACCCGGTCCAGCCACCGGCCGCGCCAGCGCACGCTCTGCTCGGCCGTCGCGACAGTCACCAGCTCGACCATCCGGAACGAGCGCAGCCGGCCCACCTCGCTGGTCGCCTCCTGCCGGAAGCAGTTCGCCGCCACCGCGAACCTGGCCGGCTCGGCAAGCGTTGCCCCGGTCAGCATGGCGTACACCGGGTAGCAGGCTGCCGGCAGCAGCACCAGGTCGCTGATCCGCTGCTCGGCATGCCACGGGCCGCCCTGCTCGACCAGCGGCGCCAGCTGGGCCCATTGCCTGCCGTCACCGGCATAGCTGTGCACCGTGCCGAGCAGCTGCGGAAAGGTCTTGACATAGCCGGCCCGCTCGATGACGTGGCGCGAGATCACCGGTGGAATCGCCAGTCGTCGAAAGGGCTCGCCGGCCGCCAGCGCGGCGATGCCGTGGCGCAGAGCCAGGATCACGTCCTCGAAGGAGCCCGGGTACAGGTACACCCCCGCGACGCCGGTCGGCAGCGGCAGGCCGTCGTCAGCTGCTGGGTTCTCGGTCAGGTCGAGCCGGTTTTCTAACATGTGGCCACCGCCATTCGGTCAGGGTCCTGCCAGCCGGTGAGGTCGGCGGTGGGCGCCCACCAGTACTGCGCCAGTGGGAAGTCGAGGTCGCCGGCCACTGCCACCGCCGCTGAGTACCCGGCCGGCGCGGGCACATCCCGCACCGTGCAGGGCTCTATCAGCTCACGCGGATCGCTGACCTGGAAGCAGCCGGCCCCCGCGCCGGGCAGCCCCGCCGACAACCGCAGGCTGGGCACCAGCCGGCTGCCGGCCATCTTCACGCAGGCTTCCTTGCGGCACCACAGGCCGGTGAACCGGGCCGCCCGCTCGCTGTCGCCGACGGCGGCCCGGACGTAGCCGGCCTCGTCAGCGGCGTAGTACCTGGCAGCCATCCGGACCAGGTCGACGTCCGAGCGCCATCGCTGGATGTCGATGCCGACCGGCGGCCCGGCGGTCACCGCCAGCGCGGCCAGCCCGCCGGAGTGGGAGAGGTTGCAGCGCAGCGCCGTCGCCGGATGTGCCAGCTCAGGCTTGCCGTGGCTGCCGACCGACCAGCGCAGCGACGCCGCCGGCACGTCGAGCAGGTCGGCGAGGATCAGCCGCACGACACCGTGCGTGACCACGAACTCGACGTGCTGCTGCCGGTGGGTGAAAGATCCGGCCCGGTGTGCCTGTTCGGTGTCGAGCAGGCGAACGAGTTCAGCTGTGACGCTGTCCGGCTGCGCGGCGGTGAAGAACCAGACCGCCACGGTGCCCGGGTCCGGCAGCCGGTACGTCATCGCACGCCGCCCGACACCCGCGCCGCGCTCGCCGCGGCGACAACGGCGACGTCGGTGAAGTCGGCCGCGCAGAGCGACAGGTAGCGCAGGACCGGATCGTAGTCGGCCAGCAGCACCAACCGCTGCCTCGCGGCCCAGCCGGCCAGGCCGCCGGCCAGTTCCCACCAGGCGCCGGTGTTGGGCAGTCCGGCCGGTGCGACAAGGACTTCCTCGACGGCCGCCGGCAGCTCCAAGCTCGCGGCCAGGCCGGCCAGGCCGGTCCCCAGGATCAGCGTCGTCGCACAGCCGCGGTCGCCGACCAGCTGGCCGAGCTCGGCTGCGACCAGCGCCGGCGCCGCGTGCGGGGTGACGTCGGTGTGCTGCCGGACCGGACCCAGCGCGGCCGGTCCGGTGTCGTCGAACAGCACCGCGACCGCGGCGTGCCGGTCCGGCATTGCCACGGGGACGGGCAGTTCGTAGTGCAACCCGGACTGCTCGGCCACCAACAGCAGCGCCCGCCGGCACTCTCCGGCCCTGGCATAGGACTGGATCAGGCGCAACGCGCTGAACGCCGCGGCGGCGCCCTGGTCGCAGAGGCTGAAGGACAGCGCCGCGCCGGGGCAGAGGTGACTCAGGTAGGTAGCGGTGCTGCGCCCGGGCTGGATGTCGTGCATCGAGTAGGCCAGCACCACCAGATCGAGCGGCTCGGCCTCGGGTGGCGTCAGCGCGGCGACCAGCGGATCGGCGAGCTCGCCGAAGGCGTGGCCCGCGCCGCTGCTCAGCAGGTCCTCGCGCACCGCCAGGCCGTAGGGCCGCACCAGATCGTGGATGAAGCCTCGCAGCCGCGGGTCCAGGGCGGTCGCGGAGCTGCCCTCGAGCTCCAGCCGCTCGGCTGCCCTGATCCGCGGCAGCGTCACCGGCACGCCGGCTGCCGCCAGGCCGGCTGAACCGCGCGAGGATCCACCGGAAAACACGGCCGGATCAGTCCTCCGCCAGCGTGTGGCTGGCCACGAAGCTGGCCAGGGCGCCGATGGACTCCAGGTCCTCACGGCTGATGTCCTCGACATCGATCTGGACCTCAAGCACGTCCTCCAGCTCGAGCAGCAGTTCCAGGGTGCTCGCCGAACTCAGTCCGAGCTCGTCGAAGAGACTGGCGCTCTCTGATATCACTCCCAGGTCGCGCTTGAGCACCCGTGGCAGCAGCACGGCGATACTGTCCAGAACCCGCTGCCGCAGGTCTGTGTCGATCACTGGCGCCATAGTGACATCTCCTGTCGTTGCCCTGTCAGTGCTGGAAGATCATTGCCGAGAACACCGCGCCGAGGCCGGCGGCGACCAGGAGGTAGTGCTCTCCCGGTCGCAGCAACCCGAGATCGGCAGCGGTGCGGTAGTTGATGAAGGCATCCGCGGCGAAGCAGTGACCGGTCAGTGGCACGTTGTCCAGCAGCACCTGTCGCACCGGGTACCCGAGCTGCTTGCACACCTGTCGCCAGGACACCTCATTGACGTTGTGCGGCAGCACCAGGCCGATCTGGTCGAGGGTCAGACCGGCCTTGTCCAGCGCTGCCAGCATCACCTGCGCCACGCAGTGGGAGTACTCCTTGTTGAACCTGGCAGCGAGCGCGTCCGGCTCGGCCAAGGTCGAGTCGAAGTCGCCGCGCTGGTGGGTGACGTAGCACAGCAGCCGATCACGAGGTCCGGCCATGCTGATCAGGCAGGCGCCGGCGCCCTCGCCGAAGAGCGAGGTGCCCGGGATCAGCTGGGTGTCCCTGGTGAACGCCTTCTCACCGGTAAGCACCAGCGCGAGAGCATCCGGATCGCCGTCATCGGCAAGCAGCCGGCCGGCCAACTCGATGGCCAGCAGCGCGGTGGCGCAGGCGTGATGGGTCACCGTGAACGCCATTGCCTTTTCCAGGCCCAGCGTGGCGCACAGCTCGTGCAGCGGATTGAGCGGGTAAGGCACCACGGCCGGGGTTCCGCGTCCGTACACCACGTAGCGCACCCGGTGCTCGTTGCCGCGCAACTCGGTGAGGTTCGCGGCGGCGGCACTGAGCAGGTCCAGCAAGGTGCCGGCGTCGCGGCACACCGTGCCGAGGCCGTGGAAGCGCCGGAACACCTGCACCTCCCGGTCGCTGAGCTCCAGTCCGTGGGCGAGGTCCTCGATCGGCACCCGGCTCTCGGGCAGGTAGGAAGCCACGGCAGCGAGCGCGGTCACGGCCGCAACCTGCTCACACCCCCGCCGGCACTGACCGGACCTCGGTGAGCGCCGTGGGATCGTGGGCTGCCTGGACCGCGGCGGCCTCGATGTCGTACGCCAAGGCCTGCATTCCCGGCATCGGCAGGTAGCGGGTGTCGGCGGACAGTTGGATGATGACGGCGTCGGAATCGTCGTCCACGCTGAGATAGAGCCGTTCCTGGATCGCCTCCACCGGGATGGACCAGTGGTGCTGGGTGAGCGTCACGGCGTCCTCGATCTCGCGCATGGTCGGCACCGGCACGTCGCGCAGGTCCCGCTGCTGTCGCCGGTCGCTGAAGAAGCACGACATGTCCAGGGTCTCACCCCGCTCCTCGGCGATCCGCTTGGTCAATGCCAGCCGTTCCGGCGGGTCGTAGTAGGCGTACTTGTAGGCCCGCATGGCCGCCTGCCGGGTGCGCCCGATCGCTTCGGCGAACGTGATGCCGGCAAGGTCGACCATGCACGGGCTGGACTGCACGACCACGCTCACCGAGGCGGCCAGCCCGGGTCTGAACCGGTTGCTCACCCCCAGCATCACCACGAACGGATTGCTTCCGGTCAACCGGGTCAACGCTATGCCGAACAGGCACAGCAGCACCTGCGAGCTGTCGGTCGCGAAGCGATCCGAGAGCAGCCGGATGGCAAGCCGGATAGCGGGGGAGCGCATGTCCAGCATCGGGTAGGACGGCTCCTGATCCGGCTCGGCCGGCTCGGGGAATCGCTGTGCGGGCATGGTCCGCAGCACACGTTCCAGGTGCCGCAACGACGCTTGCGACTGCCGCACGGCAGCCGGCGTCTGCTGCAAGCGGGCCTGGTCCAGCGGCTGCATCGCCTCCGCCGGAGCGGCGCCTTCACCGGTGACCGGATCCAGGGTGGCCAGGTCTGCCATCAGCGCTTGCAGGCCGAGCGCGTCGATGTAGAGGTGCAGGTACGTCGCCGCCAGGTGGGTGGGCACGCCATCGCGCAGGATCACCGCCATCCGCACCGGCCACTCGGATTCATAGTCGAAATCCTCGCGCTCGAAACGCTCACCGACAGTGGCGGCGACGGCTGCCGGATCGTCGGCGCCGGCGTCGATGATCCGCAACGGTATGACGCCGGACTCCGACACCACCTGCAGGATCGTTGCGTCCGGCTCGAAGCGCAACCGGGTTCGAAGGGCCGGATGCCGGCTTACCGAGAACCGCAGCATGGCGGCCAGCTCCGCCACCGTCCGCCCGGGCCGCAGGGGCGAGACGCCACCCATGGTGATCGAATTGCCTTCCTTGACGATCAGGTTCCAGATAGCCTTCTGACCCCAGGACAGCGGACCGACACCGGCGCCCGGACCGTGGAAGGGGACGAGGATGTGATCCTCCATAGATCGCTCCTCACCTGCTCGGCTCGAGCAAGCCGTGAGCCCGCGAACCGTGGGTATATTCTTGGCAGTGTAGACAAACCTGTCAATAGCAGGGCCTATACGAAAACGCGTATATACAACGGCAGTGGTATTAGCTCGGGTAGGAATTAGTCGCACCCGCTCATAGTTTGTCGTGACTGTCCGCCTCGTTCCGGGTACTGTCCGGCCCAGCCCATCAGCTTTGCCACCATCCGTTCCATTCCGGGGAGAGGCGCCTGAGAAGTGACGGTGAACTACCCGCGCGCCGTGGGGGATGACCGGCAGTCATTTCTGGAGCTGGTCGAAATTCTGACCGCAGTCTCCGGCGAGGGCCCCGCCTGGGCCGGCGCAGTCACACCCGAGTCCCGGTTGGAAGGCGACCTCCGGATGGAGAGCCTGGAACTGGCCGCGCTCGATGACGCCCTGCGGGCCCGGTACGGGACGCGCATCGATCTTCAGGCATTTCTAACGGAGTTGGAGTTAGACGAGCTGGTCGGCTTGAAGGTCGCCGACCTGCTGGCCTACCTGGCCAGCCGTCAGACATCGGACGCCGGCACTGGACCGGCTTGCCGATGAGCCGGTTCCTGTTCGTCTCGCCTCCGTTGCTGGGTCATCTGAATCCGGCTCGGACGGTGGCGGCCGTGCTGACCGAGCACGGCCACGAAGTGGCCTGGGTCGGGTCCGAGGCCACCCTGCGCCCGTTGCTCGGCGCCGAGGCCACCATCTACCGGACCGGCACCAAGCTGCACCGCCCGCAGGCCGATCAAGGCCTGGAGTCGGTGAAGTCGGTCTGGGAACGGTTCATCGTGCCGTTCACCCGCTTCACCCTGCCCGCGGTGGAACGGGCAGTCGCCGACTACCGGCCCGACGTGCTGGTCAGCGACCAGATCACTCCGGCCGGCGCGCTGGTCGCCCACCGCCACCGGCTGCCCTGGGCCACGCTGGTGTGCTCGACCCTGGACCTGTGCCGGGCCTATCACAGGTTTCCCAAGGTCGAGCGGTGGATGAGCGACCAGCTGGCGATGCTGTGGGCCTCGGCCGGGCTGCCGGAATCCGAGCTGATCGACGTGCGGTTCTCCCCGTACCTGGTGATCGCCTTCACCGGTCGGGAGTTGACCGGCCCGCTGATGGCGCCTGCCGACGGCAGCCAGGTGCGACTGGTCGGCCCCGCCATCGGACAGCGAGCCGATGACCCGGAATTTCCGTGGCATTGGCTCGATCCGAGCCGTCGGCACGTCCTGGTCACGATGGGAACGCTGGCCTCCGAACTCGCGCAGAGTTTCAACACCCGAGCGATGGCGGCCTTCGCGCCGATGGCCCGCGATGTTCAGGCGATCGTGCTGGGAGAGGCGGACACCGTTGCCCAGCACGCTGAGAACGTGCTGATGCTGCCCAGGGCTCCCGTGCTGCGGCTGTTGCCGAAAATGGACCTGGTGGTGTCTCACGGTGGCTTGAACACGGTGTGCGAGTCGCTGGGGCACGGGGTGCCGCTGGTGGTCGCCCCCATCCGGCATGACCAGCCGGTCAATGCCAGGCAGGTCGTCGAGGCCGGCGCGGGCGTCCGGGTTCGGTTCGCCCGGGTGAGCCCTGCCGAGTTGCGGGCGGCGGTCCGCACGGTGCTCGACGATGCCCGCTACCGCGAGGCGGCCGGCCGGATTGCCGAGTCCTTCGTGGCAGCCGGTGGCGCGGCCGCCGCGGCCCAGAGCCTGCGACAGTTGGCCACCACCCAGCGAATCGGTGCACAGATGCCGGCCTCCTCCCATGCTTGACGCGCTCGGAATCGCTGACGGCGACCGGCCGCCCGACCCACACCCGGAGTCCTTGATGATCGAGACCAGGGGGCTGCGCAAGACGTTCAGCCTGAAGAGCAAACGCAAATCCGTATCGGTGCAAGCCGTTCGGGGCATCGACCTCTCGGTCAAGGCCGGCGAGATCTTCGGCTTCCTGGGCCCCAACGGCGCCGGCAAGACCACCACGCTGCGCATGCTGTCGACCTTGATCGTCCCCGACGGCGGCCAGGCCACCATCGCCGGCGCCAACCTGCTCACCGAACCGGCCGAGGTGCGACGCCGGATCGGCTACGTGGCCCAGGGCGGTGGCACCAACGAGGAGGTGACCGCCCGTGAGGAGCTGGTGCTGCAGGCCAGAATGCACGGTCTGAGCAAGTCCGAGGCGCAGCACCGGACATCGACGGCGCTGGCGGCCTTCGAGCTGACCGACTACGCCGACCGGCACTGCTCGACCTATTCCGGCGGCCAGCGACGGCGGGTGGATGTCGCTCTGGGTGTCATCCACAGTCCGAAGCTGCTGTTTCTCGACGAGCCGACCGCGAGCCTTGACCCGCAGAGCCGGGCCCGGATGTGGGAGGAGGTGCGGCGGTTGCGCGCCGAGGGCATGACCGTGTTTCTCACGACCCACTATCTCGAGGAGGCCGACGCGCTGTGTGACCGCATCGCGATCATCGACAACGGTGAGATCGTCGCCGAGGGCACTCCGGACCAGCTCAAGCACGAGATCTCCGGTGACGTCGTCACGGTCGGCCTCAACGGCTCCTCACCGTTGGCGGCCGAGGTGCTGCGCGACATGGCCTACGTGCGCCAGGTCGAGGTGAGCGAGGAAGTGGGGCTGCGGCTGTACGTCGACGACGGGGCGAGCGCCATCCCGCAGATCTTGCGGACCCTGGACGGCCACGGCATCGAGTTCGGCCGGATGGAGCTGCAACGGCCGAGCCTTGATGACGTCTTCCTGGCCAAGACCGGCAGATCGCTGCGGGAATCATGAGCGCCGTCACGATGACCGGCCACCGCGCCGGATGGGCGTCGGCCGCTGTCAAGTTCAGCCGTGAGGTGTGGCTGGTCTTTCAGCGCCAGATGCTCATCGTGACCCGCACGCCGGTCCGGCTGGTGATCGGCATCGTGCAACCGATCGCCTACCTGGTGCTGTTCGCGCCGCTGTTGAAGCCCGCGCTGGCCTCGGTCGGCGCTCGCAGCACCGCCGACGCCTACCGCATCTACGTGCCCGGCCTGCTGGTCGTGCTGGTGTTGCTCAGCGGACTGTTCACCGGCTTCGGACTGCTGGCCGAACTGCGGGCCGGAGTCATCGAACGGGCCCGGGTGACGCCGGTCAGCAGGTTCGCGTTGCTGATGGGCCGCGCGTTGAGCGAGGTCGCCACCCTGATGGGCCAAGCGGTGCTGATCACCATTCTTGCCATACCGTTCGGCCTGACGGTGCGCATCGGCCCGTTGCTGCTGGCCTACCTGCTGCTGATCATGATGGGCCTGCTGGCCACCTCGCTGTCCTATGTCGCGGCGCTGCTGATCCGCAACCCGGCGGCGCTGGGCCCGCTGATGAATACCGTGGCGCAACCGCTGGCATTGCTCTCGGGCGTGCTGTTGCCACTCACGCTGGCCCCGGAGTGGTTGCTCGACATCGCGCGGTGGAACCCCTTCTACTGGGCGACGAACGCCAACCGGGCACTGTTCGGCGGCCAGCTGGATGACCCGGTGGTGTGGCAGGGAATGCTGCTGGTGATCGTCATGATGGTGCCCGCGATGATGTGCGCCATCCGGCTGTTCGCGCGCAGGGTGCGCTGACGGTCGATGCCGACTGATCGGGGGACCGGCGCGCGCGTACAGCAGATCCTCGTTCGGTTCGAGGGCGAGGGCGAGGGCAGCGAGGAGCTGACCTGGAGCCAGGTGGCCTTCTGGCACTGCATCCGCGACACTGGCCAGTCCGCGACCATGGGCGGGGTGGCTCCCATGCCAGCCGGCACCACGGTCCAGCGGATGGCCGACATGCTGGCCTACCTGATGGGTCGTCACCAGTCACTGCGGACCCGACTCTGGTTCGGGCCGGACGGCCAGGTCCGGCAGGTGTGCTCGGCCTCGGGCGAGGCGGCGCTGTCGGTCGTGGAAGCCGGCGAGGCCGACCCCGCCGAACTCGCCGAGCAGACCCGTCAGCGCTGTGCCGAGCAGAACTTCGACTACGTCAACGAGTGGCCGTTCCGGATGACGGTCATCACTCAGGCCGGCGCGGTCACCCACCTCGTCGTGATGTACCTGCACCTGGCGCTGGACGCCGGCGGCCTGGCCGTGATGCTGAGCGATATGTTCGCCCGCGACCCGGTGACCGGCGCCCCGGCAGGCCCGCTGACCGCGATCCCTCCGATGGAGCAGGCCAAACGGCAACGCGAGCCGGCTGCCCGGCGCCAGTCGGCTGCCGCCCTCAAGCACCTGGAGCAGGTGATGCGGGCGGTGACGCCCGGCTGGTTCGGCCCACCGCGGTTGCCCGGCCCGCCCACCTTTCAGATGATCCGCTTCAGATCACCGGCCCTGGCGCTGGCGATCGAGCGGATCGTCGCCCAGCAGAGCGTGAACAGTTCGGCGGCGTTGCTGGCCATGTTCGCGGTCGGGCTGGCCCGCCATACCGGAGACAACCCGGCAGTGGCGATGGTGATGGTGGGCAACCGGTTCCGGCCCGGCCTGACCGAGTCGGTCAGCTGCCTGGTGCAGATCAGCCCGTACCTGATCGATGTGGCCGGCATCAGCCTGGGTGAGGCGGTGGCCAGGGCGAGCAGCAGCCTGCTGCACACCTACAAGAATGCCTATTACGACTCCATCGACCAGGAGCTGCTGATCGACCGGGTCAGCCGAGAGCTGGGCTATGACTTCGATTTCTGCTGCCTCTACAACGACCGCCGCAAGGACACGCCGCCCGCCGAGCCCAGGCTGCCGGCCGGCGATCAGCAGATTCTGGCCGCCGTGGCGCACAGCAGTTGGGCCTGGGAGGAGCAAGCGGACATGTCCACCCGCAAGCTGTTCGTCAATGTCGATGACTCGGCCACGACGATCGATCTGGTGATATCGGCGGACGGCCGTTACTTCGACGTCACAGACCTGCACGGGCTGTTCCACGCGATCGAGGCGGCGGCGGTGACGGCTGCCCTCGATCCCGGCGAATCGACCGGCGTCCCAGCCGGATAGAACCAGGGTGCTCAGCCGGCTCGCCGACCCGCGCCGATCGGCCTGAGCCGGTCGGCGCGAGCCGCCTACTCAGCTCAGCGAAGCGGGTCGCCGTCGGTGCGATCACCTCGCACGGTGCGGTCATCCTGCACGGTGCGGTCTTCATGCACGACACGGTCACCCTGCACCGTGCGGTCCTCACGCACGGTGCGGTCCTCATGCACGACACGGTCGCCCTGCACGGTGCGGTCATCCTGCACGGTGCGGTCGCCCTGCACGGTGCGGTCGCCCTGCACGGTGCGGTCATCCTGCAGGCGGGGGTCCAGGGTGCTGGCCCGCTCCTGCAGCCGCTGGGCCTCGGCCCGCTCACGCTCGGCCTCGGCCATCCGCTGCTGGGCGTCGCGTTCGTTGTCGGACGCCCGCAACTCGGCCTCGGCGCGCTCGCGGCGGGCTCGTGCGGCCTGCTCCTCGGCCGCGGCCTGCGCCGACTCGGCCCGGACGGAGCGCTCGTTGGCCTCTTCCAGGTGCTGTTGAGCCTCGACCCGCTTGCGCTCGGTGGCCCGGCCGCGCACCCGGGGGAGCACGACCAGCGCGAGGATGGCGAGCACGACGAGCACCACGATGATGACGATAATGAGCGTTTCCATAGCAACGTCCCTTCTGGTTGACAAGACGTTAACGTCAAGCGCCGTCAGACGCCACCATAGGGGTGCCGGTCACCGTGATCGCCGCGGCGGCGATCCGGTCGGATGAGGGCTACCCGATGGGCAGCACTCCGGTGCGGCACAGCTCGTCGCTGACCGTCCGGAGCTTGGTGTGGGTGCGCTGGGAGGCCTTCACCAGCAGCGCGAAAGCCTCATCCTGGGTCACCCGGTAACGCTCCATCAGGATGCCCTTGGCCTGGCCGATGACATCGCGGCTGGACAGCGCGACCGTCATGTTGCGCCGCCACTCCTGGTCGGCCAGGGCGATCGTGGCGTTGGCGGCGAAGACGGCGGCCAGCACCCGGGACTCCTCGTTGAAAGCATCCGGCCGGCCGGAGGCCAGGCTCAGCGAGCCGTAGTTGCGATCCTGGGCGATCAGCGGCGTGCACATCATGCTGCCCACCCCGAGCCGGGTGGCCTCGGCGGTGAACAGCGGCCAGCGACTCTCGGCTGCCACGTCGCTCACCCAGACCGGGCCCAGTTGGCTGACCGCGTCCAGGCAGGGCCCCTCGCCGACATCGTTCTGCAGCGCGATCACCTCAGGGGTCAGCGGTCCCGAGGTGGCCCGTGCCTCCAGCCGGCCGGGACCGGCCGGAATGACCAGAGCCGAGAACTCGGTGCCGGGGATGAGGTCCACCGCGCACTCGGTGATCATTGTCAACGGATCGGCGGCACCGCTGTGGACGTTCAGCGCCAACTCGGCCAGCGCTGTCGCGAAGGCGTTGGCGTCGCCACCCGGCCGCCCACCGGCCCGCCGGCGCTGCTGACCCTTATCCGCGGGCGGTGTCTGCTCAAGCAATTCAGACATGTTTCCTTCCTTGGGCTGGACACGTCCCAACCCCAAACTGACCGGATAATGATGCCTTAATCACAGGGAATTGGCACATCCGACAGGCCGTGAGGCGGGCCACCCGGCGCCGCGGCGGTCAGGGCCCGGCTTCGATCCGCTCGCGCATGGCCGCCAGCGGCCAGGGGCGGTCCTCCGCCCAGCCGTAGCGCCAGGGATGCACCGCCTCGACCCACCAGGTGGCTCCGGCGTCGCGATGCTCGGCGTAGCGCTCGAGCCGGCCGGGGTCACCGCCCTCGGTCTCACCCGGGACGGCGAGGTCATAGGGCGCGTCGGCGCCACCTGCCGGACCGGTGCGCAGCGAGGCCATCCGGGCCGCGACCGCCGCGGTGTCGGCCACCTCCCAGTTGCCGTCCAGGCGCATCGGCACCACGCCGTCCCAGCGCGCGGCCCGGCGGAAGGGCCTGGTTCCGGGCCAGGTGCCTCCTACCCAGATCGGGATGCGGGGCTGCTGCAGCGGTGGCGGGTAGCAGACGGCTGACCAGTCCGGGCCTGCCACCCGGTAGTGCCGGCCCTCGTGGTGAACCGGCTCACCGGTCCACAGCCGCTCCAGCAACTCCAGATGCTCATCGAGCATCTGGCCGCGGGCCACCGCGTCGGGCTGCTCGCCGCAGTAGTCCCATTCGAAGGGGCCGCCGCCGATTCCAACCCCCAGCACCAGCCGGCCGTGGCTGAGCCGGTCCAGGGTGACGCTCTGGCGCGCCACCACGAGCGGGCGGCGCCGGGGGAGCGGCGTGACCAGGGTGCCCAGCCGGATGCGCCGGGTGGCGCAGGCCGCCGCGGTCAGCGCGATCCACGGATCCACCACGTCGACCGGGCCCGGGGAGAAGGCGAACAGGTGGTCCCACAGGAAGAAGCCGTCCCACCCGGCAGACTCCGCCGCGACCGCCCAGTCGGCCACCAGAGCGGCGTCCAACCCGGTTCCGAAGCAGGGGACCGACACACCATGGCGCATCGGGCGAACCTACCGCGCGGCTGGAAGAGGGGGCGAGAGGGAAACGCCGGGTCAGGATTCGGTGTCGGCCAGCCGGACGTCGTTCTGCCGCTGCCGGAAGTCACACGATCCCGGATGCCGCTCGGGAAGCAGGCAGATCCGGCCGCTGGCCAGGTGGGTCATGCCGCAACGATGGGCCTGGGCCGCGGCCGTGTTGATCTGGCTGTTGTGGCTCTCTGCGCGTATCGGGCTCGGACGAGGGGAAAGCTTGTCAGGAGAAGTCATGGCGAGTGCCGTTCTGCCGCTTTTTGGACTGGCGCAGCGAAGCTCGGAACCAGCGCGATAGCTGGCATCCGGGATGCCCTGCGCGGCGGTCAGCCTAATCCGCGGCAGGTTGCGACCAGGTGAGCAACAGGTCTCCAGTTGCGCACAACAGCCGGTAGGACGGCAGCGGCTGTGCTGCTGGCGGCGGAAATCGCCCCGCTATCGGGTGGTCAGCCGGAAGTTGATCCGGCTGCCGTCCGAGGTCGGGACGACGCTCAACCCGAGGGCGCCCACGTGCTTCCAGTCAGCCTTGTCCTTGGCAGAGGCGTGCTTGTCGGAATCGAGGATGGCGCCGAGGTTGAGGTATCCGATCAGGCCGGCGTCGGCCCGGTCGGGCACCGCCTTCTGAAATGCCGGATCCGCCCCCAAGGTCCGGGCGCCGGCCGTCGACCGCGGGTCATAGCCGGCGCTGTTGCTGACCAGGTAGCCATCGGCGGTGGCTCGGGTGTGCAGGCTGTCGGCGGGAAAGCCGAACGGGCGTCCCAGCGAGTCCACTACTCGCATTGCCCTGCCGGCGTCGTCGGTGGTGACCTGGGCGGCGATCTCGGGGTCCCCGCTGGCGCCCTGCGGCAGCCGGAGCGAGAGGGTGGCGTCGCTGCCGAACAGCGCCACCAGGTCCTCGGGCAGTCGCAGGCCGGTCTCTTCGAGGAAGTCCTCCAATTCCCCACCCAGGCCCAACGCCGTCGATGCGCCCGCCCAGGCCTGCTTGAATGCCTCGCCCAGACCGGTGACCTCCAGCGCCGCGCTGGTGTCAACCGCGCCCAGCCTGGCCAGGGTCCCGTTCACCGGCTTTCCGGCCAGCCGCGGCTCGCCGCTGACCACCCGCTGGCGCGAGACGGCTGAGATCTCGAGGTAGTCCGAGCTCGCGTGGGCTCCGATGACGATCCGCCCCTTGGCCGCTGCCAGCGTGTCAAGGCGATCAAGGCCCTGCCACCTGGAGCTAGATCCTGATCGGGTGCCGGCCTTCAGCGCCGCCACGGTGGCCTCGAGGTCAGCCCAGCCGACCGCGAGCTGGTCACCGTCGAGTGCCTTGAGGTCGGCGCGGTAGTGCTCGGCGCCGGCCAGCGTCGCGCGCCGCACACCGGCCAGCACCGCCTCGGCATGCGGTTGGCTGTCGGTGACCAGCGCGTAGCCGTCGATGGTGACGTAGCCGAAGGCCCGCTCGGTCCGGGCGACCTTGCTGAACGCGGCCTTCATCTTCGCCTCGTCGGTGTAGGCCACCGCGAGAACCGGGTCCAGGCCGGCCTCGCTGGCCGGGTTGGGCACCGCCGCCACCGCGATCCGGTCACCGAGCCAGGGCTTGATCTCGGTGGCGTAATCCAGCTCGCTCTGCTTGTCGAAGAATTCCGACAGGATGGCGTCCCTGGCGCCGTCGAGATCGGACGCGCCCTTGGAGATCGCCGGGAACTTCTTCGACAGCCGGTAGGCCGCGACCTTCTGGCCGGCGGCCGGATCGAGGTCCAGTTTGACGAAAGCGACGGTATTGGCAGGAAGAACTCGTTCGGGCTGAATTCCACTGCTGGCCAGCATCGTGTAGGCGTAGGCCGCCACCGCGCCGCCGGCCGCCACCGCGGCCAGGGTGAGGCCGGCGATGATCTTCTTGCCATGGCCGCCCTTTCGGGGCGGCGGTGGGTAGGCGTGGGGCAGGTAGACATCAGGGTGCTGAAAGGCCTCGGGCGGCAACGGCGGCGCCGAGTACTCCGGCTGGTCCGGTCCATAATTCGAATGCGTCATGAACCGCTTCCGGCCTTCCGTCGATCTGCGTCCCCGATCCTGCATCAATCGACCAAGGGTGGCAGGATCTTAATTCTGGCCACTGACCGGTTTCGAAGCTGGTGGACCGACTGCTGATTCGAGGTGTTCCGGAGAAACGTTCACCCGGACCGCAGTGATAGATCACTGCGGCCCGGGGAACACTCAGCGCGGCGCTGCGGCCGTCATATTCTCGTCGCGATTGCCTTCATCGTCTCCGGGTGAACGCTGTCACGATGGCCCGGAGCAGGGGTTCTACCAGTGAAAGCCGTCGTCCTGGGTCGACTGTCCGGAGCTGCTTGCGATTACCGCGTGCTGGGACGTGCCGGCGGTCGGAGCGGCGGCGGCATCAGGCGCCACGCTCAGGGTGCACACTGCCAGGAACGCGGCGATGAGCCCGGTGGTGGTGACGCGGACGGCCTTGATGTTAAGTGCCGATGTAAACATGAGAACTCCCGGATTTAAGTAGAAACCCCTTTGGGCCACTGCGCAATTCCTGTCTGCTCAGGAAGGCGAGCCGCAAAGTCGTGCGATGGGAGAACTGTGTCAGGAAATCAAGAAGATAAGGAGAAATCTACGTGTCATAGAACTGCTTCGGCAACATGCTGACACGAACGCTTGAACCCATATTGCAGTCATGGCCGGGCCGCACTATTCGGGTGGGCGCAGCCATCCGCGCATGGCGGCCTGCATGCCGGCCTCGAAGCGGGAGCCGGCCTCCAGCCGCACCATGAGGTCAGCGATCTGGCGCCGGACGGTGCGCACCGACACCCCGAGATGCCGGGCCGCTGCCTCGTCCTTGACCCCCATGCTGAGCAGCTGCAGCAGGATCCGGTCCAGGTCGGTCGGGCCTTCGGCGCCGGCTGTCTCGATCCGCGGCGGCAGGCTGTCGCGCTCCTCGGCGGTGGCCTGGGACCACACCAGGTCGAAGCTGAGCACGAGCATCGCGGCGACGCCTTCGCCCTCCAGGCGCAGCGCCGCTCGCCGGTTGTCGGCGGTGTGGCTGGGGATCATTCCGGCCTGCCGGTCGAAGACCAGCAGCCGGGCGGGCACCACCTTGGCGTAGCGGACTTCGGCGCCATGCTTGGTCACTGTCTGGTGGTAGGCCCGCACCGCCGGGTCGGTGCGGCAATCCTCCCGGTACACCGAGCGGATCTTGACGCCTCGGGCCAGCGCCGCCACGTCCATGGCCTGGGCAGAGGCCAACTGCTCGGCGGTGTAGGAGGTGTCCGGGTGCAGGGCGAGCACCTCGCGCTGCACCTTCTGGCTCCAGGTCTCCAGCTCGCGCTGGATCGCCTCCCGGCCCACCAGCTCCACGACCTCGCCGGCCATCGAAGGCTGGGAGGTCGCCTCCAGGTAATCGCTGAGCAGCGACTCCAGCCCGAGCCGGGACTCGGCCAGCTCCTCCTGCCGGTGCGCCAGCTCGGTCTCCTGCCGGCGCAGCGCCGCGTCCAGCAGCAGCTGGGGATTGCCGAAGGCGATGCCGCTGTCGTCGTCCCAGGAATCCCGGATCAGTCCTGCCTGGATCAGTTGGGCGCGAGCCGTAGTCACCTCGGTGACCGGAACGCCCAATTTATGCGCGGCGACGTCATCGCCCACCATCGGCTCCTGCAGCAGAAACCGATACAGAGTTTCAGCGGCCTCAGAGAAACCGAGTGACTCCAGCATGCACTTCTCCGACTGACCCCGTTGTGTCCGAGTGTGCGGAATACACGCACCCGACCAGCATCCCACAAAGAGCTCGAAGATTTGGCCTGAACTCGTTTCAGTAATTCTTTGCAGAGGCAAAGGTTTCGTATGAAAACCAAGAATCGTTTTCGGAAGGCGCGGCAGCCAGGCAGCGCCGATGACTGATCAGGGCCGTTGACCAGGTTTGTCACGGCAACACCCTGCCATGGCAGCCGGTGCGGCTTACCGGATCTGTGGTGAGGCGATTAGCTGTAGCAGAACCCCCGGGTGCCGCGGTCCAACAACGGCAACGAGCACTCGCGGTGCGAGGAGGCGAGCACTGTGAGCAGACCAGTGGCAGTCCTGGACGGCATGGCCGCGGCGACGGCACGTGCCTCGGGCAAGCTCCGTGACGGCCGGCGGAAGGCCGGCGCCTTGCACCAGGTGCTGGACCGGACCAGGGAACGCTCGCGGGTCGCGAACATCCCCGACGCGCACGTCGACGGGCTCTATCGTTACGCGCTGGCCCATGGCGGCATCGTCACCGAGGAGGCCGCCGGCGCCGAGCTGGGCCTGACCCCCGCGGAGGTGACCGCGGCTGTCGAGCAGCTGCTGTCCTGCCGGCTGCTGCGGGAGGAGAGCGGCGAAAGTGACTGCCTGGTAGCGGTGGACCCCGAGATCGCGGCAGCTCTGGTGGTCACGCCGATGGAGCAGGAGATCGCCCACCGGCGCGAACTCATCGCCCAAGTCAGGCAGCGCACCGAGACGCTGCGCCAGGACTACGCCGAGAGCAGCCAGCTACCGGGCGCGCCCGCGACGATCGAGCACGTCACCGGCTGTATGGAGGTTCGGGGCACCCTGAAGCTGGCCAGCGACACCTGCCGCGACGAGGTCATCGTGCTGCTGTCCGGGCACCAGGAGGACGGCCAGTTCACCGACTACCTGCGGGTCTGCGGGCAGCTGCTCGAGCGGGGCGTCAACGTCCAGATCATCTGCCAGCACCGCAGCCGGGCGGACCTGGTGACCCGGATGAAGATCAAGCAGGTGATCGACGCCGGCGCGCGGGTGCGCACGGTCAGCCACCTGCCCCGGGCAGCCGTGGTGTTCGACCGGTCGCTGGCTGTCCTGCTCGGTTCGGCCAACGGCGAGGGAACCGCGGCCCGGGTACGCGATGACGGCATCGTGCAGTTCCTGCTGGACATGTTCGACCACATGTGGGACGGGGCCATGCCGCTGGACTCCTTCGAGTCCGGCTACGCCGAGGCGGCCGGTGACCTGCGCCAGACCATCGCGGGCCTGATGGCCAAGGGCTACACCGACGAGGTGCTGGCCCGCAAGATGGGCATGTCGGTGCGCACCTGCCGGCGCCACATCGCCTCGCTGATGCACGATCTGGACGCGGTCAGCCGCTTCCAGGCCGGCGTGCTGGCCGCCCGCCGCAGCATCGTCGAAGGCGCCTGACCCACCGGCTTGGGCCGGCCCCGAGTGACTCAGGACGTCGGGGTCAGGTCGGGCGCCAGCGCCAGGAGCGGTCGGGCGCCGGCAAGCTGATGCAGCGACACCCCGTCCCAACCGCGCCGGCGCAGTTCCTGCAGCACCTGGGGGATCCGCAGCACCCGGCCGCCGGCCACGGTGTAGCTGTCCGACAGGTCCAGCTCGCCCAGCCCGTTCACCAGCCGCACCGCTGCGGCCAAGGCCTGTTCGCCGGCTGACACCGGGGCCACCGGCTCGCCGCTGCGCCCGTCGCCCGCGGTGCGGCCGATCGGCCCGTCAGCGGCCGGCCAGCAGATGTCGAACCAGTCCGGGCACCGAAGGCCCGCGTGGTCATAGAGCTGGGAGAGCAGGTGCGTCCGCAGTCGCGCGGCGCTGACCGGCCGGTCGGTGGTGACGTCGGCGACCAGCCGCCCCGAGTCCTCGGACAGCCGCGCCCCGGTGACCGCCGGATGGCGCAGCAGCACCGTCTCGGCGGCGCCCAGATCGGGCCCGGTGGCCGATCGCGTCCCGGAGTCACCAGCGGGCGGAGCGTCGAAGCCGGCCAGCGCGGCCACCTCGCTGAGCCGCGGCTCGGCAGCCGAACCGGCGCAGGCCAGCAGCACCGTCTCGTACCCGCGCAGAAACCGCTCGACCGTCTCGGCGTCGAGCACCGTGGACAGCGCGTTCAGTCCCAACACCACCGCGTCCCGCAGCTCATAGATCCGGAAGTAGCTCTCGGCGCCGGACGCTGCCCAGGCGGTAGGCGGGGCGTTCTGAGTGAACCTGGTGCGCCGGGCTCCGCTGGTGTGCGAGGCGTGGCTGAGAAAGTTCAGCTCCGAGCCGATCCGGACTGCCTCGCCCCGGTGAAAGCTCTGGGCCGAGACGAGTTCGACCAGCTCGTCGTAGGGCGCCTGGTCATCGCCGCCGCTGAGCTGGAAACGCCGCTCCACCCGCCGCAGCACCTCGGTGAACGTCGGGTCGTCGTGGCAGTCCAGCGACACCAGCAGCGGCGAGAACTCACACGTCATCACGTCGGCGTAGTCAGCCCGGTCGCGATTGCCGTTGAAGGACAGGAAACTCACCTGCGGGCTGCCGGTGTAGGCAGCGAGCAGCATGGCGTAGCCGGCAAGGTGCACCAGCGACGGCCACACCTGGTGGCGCCCGGCGATCCGCCGGGCCGCCGCCAGCAAGGCAGGCGAGGTCAGGGTGGCGCTGCAGGCGCTCGGCGCGTCCGCGGGCCGCCTGCGCGCCCGAAAGGTGTCGGCCGGCAACTGCTCGATCTCGGCCCGCCACCGGGCCATCGCGCGGTCCTTCACAGCGATGGCGGCCGGACTCGCTTCGTGCCGGGCCAGATCCAGCGGCTGGTGCCGGACCGGTTCCAGCACCGCCGGGCGACCGGCGGCGATGGCGGCGCCCACCACCCGCAACTCGCGCTCCAGCATCTCCACGGTCCAGGCGTCGAAGGCCATGTGGTTGAGCACCAGCACCAGCTGCCGTGGCAGCCCGCCGGTGGTGACGACACAAGCTCGGACCGGCCACTCCGACGCCAGGTCGAACTCGGCGAGGGTGAGCCGTTCGACCGCCTCGGACGGGCTCTCGGCGCCGTCCCGCTCGCTGGTCACGATGACCAGCGGCAGCCCGGCCGGCGGGTGCACCTGCTGCCGGGGATCAGCCCGGTCCAGGTGATAGGTGGTCCGCAGCGCCTCGTGCCGTCGCACCAGGTAATTCAGCATCAGCCGCATGCCGGCGACCGTGGCGCCATCGGGAAGGTCGAACCGGCAGAGGATGTGCGCTTCGTGACGGTGCTCGCTCGGCAGCTGGTGGTGGCGCAACCAGATGTAGCGCTGACCCCAGCAGAGGTCCGCGCTCTTGTGCTCGGGCGGCATGCGCGGACCTCCGTCGTTCGCTGTGCCACGCCTGGCGCGGGAAGTTCTCGAGTGAGCCCCATCCTCGCCTGCCCGGCGCCGGCATTCAATGCGAGCCCGGTGGCAGGTTTTGGACGGCAGAACTGTCCACCGGCGGAGCCGTGGCAACCGTTGACTGTCACTGCGCCGCCCTTGATCCTGAAGTCAAACCGCATGGTGTCCCGCGGTGTGCTTCGGCGGTTCCGCTCGCTCGGGCGGGACGTTCGGCATCGGCCTGAGGTGGGTGAGGTGTGACGGCGATACCCCTGGCATTCGAGGACATCCTGCGCCCCTTCCTGCCTTTCGCCGACTCGGGTGAGCTCTCGGAGTCCAGCGAGCTCGGCGCTCTGGGCCTGGACTCGATGAGCATCGTCGCGCTGCTGGCCGACATCGAGGATCGTTATGACATCGAGCTTCCCGACGAGATCCTCAACGAGGCCACCTTCGCCACCGTCGGGTCGCTGTGGCAGACGCTGTCGGTGTTGCTGCCCGAGAACGTCAGCACGTGATCCGTCCCGGCCGCTGGACGGCGGGGATCCGAACGTCGGCGCCAAGGCGCTGACCCGCAGGTGAGGACTACGGCGATGCTGACCCGGCTCGACGATCTGCTGAAGCACGGCAAGCCCGAGCGTCCCGCTCTGACCTACCGGGAGGAGACCCTCAGCTACGACCAGCTCCGGACGCGGGTGGGCCGGGCGGCAGCCGGATTCCACCGGGCCGGCCTGCGTCGCGGCGACCGGGTGGTCATCTACCTGGACAAGCGCGTGGAGACGGTGGTGGCGATGCTGGCCGTGTCGGCCGCCGGTGGCGTGCTGGTTCCGGTGAACCCGGTGTCCAAGCCCGCCCAGGTCGCCTACCTGGTGGCCGACTGCACCGCCCGGTTCCTGGTGACCACGCCCGAGCGCTACCGGAGCCTGCTGCCCGAACTGGGCGCCGACGCCTTCGCCGCCCGGCTGGTGCTCATCGGCCTGGACGCTGACCGGCAACCTGGGCAGGACGGCGGACCGACTCCGTGGCAGGGCACCAGTTGGGAGCAACTGTGCGGCGGGCCGGCCGAGCACGACCGGGAGCCGGTGATCGACACCGACCTCGCGGCCATCTTCTACACCTCGGGCAGCACCGGCGGCCCGAAGGGCGTCGTGCTGACCCACCGCAACCTGATCGCGGGCGCGCAGAGCGTGGCCGGCTACCTGGAACACAGCCAGGACGACGTGGTGCTCTCGGTGCTGCCGCTGAGCTTCGACGCCGGCTTCAGCCAGCTCAGCACGGCGCTGGCCACCGGGGCGCACCTCGTGCTGGTGAATTACCTGCTGCCCCGAGAGATCGTGCGGCTGTGCGCCCGGCATGGCGTGACCGGCCTGACCTGCGTCCCACCGCTCTGGCTGCAACTCAGCACCCAGGTCTGGCCGGAAGAGGCGACAAGCCGGCTGCGCTACTTCGCCAACACCGGCGGCGCGATGCCGCGAAGCACGCTGAGCCGCCTGCGCGAGGTGTTCCCGGCGGCCAAGCCCTACCTGATGTACGGGCTGACCGAGGCATTCCGCTCCACCTACCTGCACCCCGACCAGATCGATACCCGGCCCGACTCGATCGGAAAGGCCATTCCGAACGCCGAGGTCCTGGTGCTGCGCCCGGACGGCTCGCCCTGTGATGCCGGTGAACACGGTGAGATCGTGCACCGGGGCGCCCTGGTGGCCTCGGGATACTGGAACGACGCCGAGCGCACCGCCCAGCGGTTCCGGCCGATCCGCGGCGGCGCCGATGAGCAGTTCTCCGAGAAGGCCGTCTGGTCCGGTGACGTGGCCTACCGCGATGACGAGGGATTCCTTTACTTCGTCGGGCGAACCGACGACATGATCAAGACCTCCGGATACCGGGTCAGCCCCACCGAGATCGAGGAGGTCGTGTATGCCAGCGGCCTGGTCAGCGAAGCCGTGGCATTCGGTGTCGCCGACGAGCGGCTGGGACAGCAGATCATCCTCGCGGTGACCGGCGAGCCGGACCCGGACACGTTGCGCAAGACCCTCGAGCGTGACCTGCCCAGGTACATGTTGCCGCAGCGGATTCTGCTGCTGAGCGAGCTTCCGCGTTCGGGTAACGGCAAGTTCGACCGTGGCGTGCTGCGCCAGCGGGTGATCGGTGACCAGAAGGAGCCGGTCTTGCTGGGCAGGCCCTCGTGAGCACGACCGGGACGAGCACGACCGGAACGAGCACGACCGGGACGAGCACGACCGGGACGAGCATGGCCGCGACGGCCTGGGACCGGCAGCTCGACGGGGAGCTGGCGCCCGGTGGGATAGCGGTGCGACGGCTGGCCGCGCGGGTCGGCAGCACGCCGTTCTTCGCCTATGACCGGCAGGCGGTCGACAGCCGGATCGCCGCGGTGCGCGCCGCGCTGCCCGATGACATCGAGCTGAACTATGCCGTCAAGGCCAATCCGATGCCGGCCTTGCTGCAGCACCTGAGCGGGCGGGTCGACGGGTTCGACGTGGCGTCGGGGTTGGAGCTGCGCCATGCCCTGGACACCCCTGTCCCGGCGTCCCGGGTGAGTTTCGCCGGGCCGGCCAAGCGGATCGAGGAGCTGAGCCAGGCGATCGCGGCCGGCGTCACCATCGAACTGGAGTCCGAGCAGGAGGTCGCCCGGGTGCGGGCGGCCAGCGCCGAGCTGGGCATCGCGGCCCGGGTGGCGGTGCGGGTCAATCCCGATTTCAGCGTGCACGGCTCGGGGATGCGCCTCGGCGGCGGGCCGCAGCAGTTCGGCGTCGACTCCGAGCGCGTTCCGCAGTTGCTGGCGACGCTGCGGGACCCGCTGCTGGACTTTCAGGGCTTTCACGTCTTCGCCGGCTCGCAGAACCTGCGTGCCGAGAGCATCTGCCAAGCCCAGTCGCTGACGGTCGAGCTGATTCTCGGCTTGCTCGACGCGGCGCCGGCGCCGGTGTGCTACCTCAACCTGGGCGGCGGTTTCGGCATCCCGTACTCCAACCGGGACCGGCCGCTGGACCTGGAGCTGGTAGGGCAGAACCTGCATACCCTGATGGCCGAACTGATCCGGCCTCGACTACCCGGCGCTCGGGTGGTGCTGGAGCTCGGCCGCTACCTCGTCGGTGAGGCCGGCGTCTACATCACCCGCGTCGTGGACCGCAAGCAGTCGCGGGGCAAGACCTTTCTGGTCGTCGACGGCGGGATGCACCACCAGCTGGCCGCGTCGGGCAACCTCGGCCAGGTGATCCGGCGCAATTACCCGATCGCGGTGGCGAACCGGCTGGACGAGCCGGCGGTCGAGACCGTGACGGTGGTCGGGTCACTGTGCACCCCGCTGGACCTGCTCGGCTCCGATGTCGAGTTGCCGCACGCCCGGATAGGTGACCTGATCGCGGTGTTCCAGGCCGGCGCCTACGGCCTGACAGCCAGCCCGACGGCCTTTCTCAGCCACCCGGCGCCGGCCGAGATCCTGGTCTGAGCGGGGCCGCCCGGCGGGAACAGCGCGGCCGGCAAATCCTCGCCGCGGCTGTCGCGAAGGTCGGCGAGACTGCTTGCCGGGTTCGAGGCAGCCAGCGCGACGCCCTGGCACACCGTGCGCAGCACCCCTGCCAGCGCCTCGGCCGGCATGATCTGAGGATCGGCTCGCAACGCGATGCTGGTACGGCCGCCACGCACCGTGACCCGCACGTCCACCGGCTGCCCGTACTGCCGGGCCGACGGCTCCCAGACCAGCTCCGCGGGGGTACGCCGGGCAGGGTCCAACGGCTCGGCATCCAGTTGCAGGTAGTTGAACCAGCAGCGGAACAAACCGTTGAACCCACTGTGGGCGCCGCTCTCGGCCGCGATCGCCAACACCTGGTCCAGGTCATAGCTGGAGTACCGGTAGGCCGAGGCGGCCGCCCAGTGCACCCGGGTGATGTGCTCGGCCAGCGACGAGCCGGGTTCGACCCGCACCAGTACCGGGATCAGCTGGTTCATCGTGGTGACCAGGTGCCGGTGCTCTGCCGCGAACCGGTTGGACGACATCAGGTTCACCGTGATCGGCTCGGCGCCGAGGTGCTCCGACACCGCCGCGGCGGTGATGGCCAGCAGCACCGCGGGCGGGGTGACACCGTGGGTCCTGGCCACCTTCGCCGCCAGCACGCCGAGCCGGTGCGAGTGCAGCGTCGCCTGGATCCGGTCCTGCCGCACGCCGCTGGCAAGGGCCGGCAACTGATCGGCGGGCTGGGTGGCCAGCAGCCGGCGCCAGTACCGCTCGGTGGCCGCCTGGCGGGTCCTGGTCGAGTCCTGGCGCTGCTGGCAGGCCAGCTCGCGCGGTGCCGGCTCGACGGGGTGCGCCGGCTGGGCGTCGGCCGAAGCGAGCAGGTCGTTGAACTGGGTCTGCAGTTCGAGCACCGACCAGACGTCGAGGATGAGGTGGGAGAACGACAGCGACAGGTACATCGGCGCGCCATCGGAGCTGACCTGCACCCCGCGCCAGCAGAGTTCACCCGTCATCGGAAAGCCGATGCCGATCAGCTCGGCAGTGTTGCGGTCCGGCTCGCCGGCATCGGTGATGACCCGGTCGAGCAGTTCCACCGGCACCGGCGGGTCGGCGTGGATCCGCTGCACCGGAACGCCGTCTCGCAGGTGGTAGGTGGTGCGCAACGGCTCATGCCGTTGGACCAGCTGTCGCAACGCCAGCTGGACCTGATCGAGGGTGGAGCCCCGCAGGTCCCAGGTGGCCGGAAGGTTCGCCTCCTGCTTGCCGTCGGACGGGTAGGCGTCGATCTCTCGCCAGCTGTAGAGCTGGCCGAAACTGAGCGGTGCCTCGACGAACACGGTGGTTTGCCTCCATTGCCATAGTGCACAGAGCAAAACTTCAACGGTGCGCATCGCGGTGCGGAATGGGCCGGCGTTCGGCTCGGGACGGAACCCCTCATTCTCCTGCGACGTTAGACACCCGCCCCGCCGCAGGTCAACCGAGTCCGATGGCAGCTTGTTTTCGCTAGTTCCTGCCACTGTCACACCTGGTATTCCGGCCGTCAGCACTGGAAAAGTACTGCTCGTCTGCTTCAACACCCATTCGACGATCGTGTGTCGATTGCTCGAATCGAACTCGCAGGCCATCGCTGTCGAACGAGACGGACCGGCATCTGCCGCACGGCACCTGCCGCATCGCACCACGAGGCACCCGAAGCTAGAGAGGCCCATCGAATGGCTGGTGAGTGGATTCGGCCGGTTGGCACGTCTGCCGAGGACGTGAACCGGTCACTGGTGCGCGACCACACGCCTGCCTCAGCCGAGCCGATCGCCATCGTGGGGATGTCCTGCCGGTTGCCGCAGGCCGCTGATCTCGACGCGTTCTGGCAGTTGCTGCACGACGGTGTGGACGCCGTGACCGAGGCGCCTGAGGACCGGTGGCCGATCGGCTCGGCCGAGGGCTACCGGCGGGCCGGGTTCATCGCCGGCGTCGACGGTTTCGACGCCGACTTCTTCGGGATCTCACCGAACGAGGCTGCCGCCATGGATCCGCAGCAGCGGCTGGCCCTGGAGCTCTCGTGGGAGGCGCTGGAGCATGCCCGGCTGATACCGGCAGACCTGCGCGAGAGCGATTGTGGCGTGTTCCTCGGCACGATGTCCCACGACTACGCCACCCTGCTCGACCGGCTGGGCTCGGCGGAGCTGGGCCCGCACTCCTACCCCGGAACCTCCCGCGCGATCATCGCCAACCGGATCTCCTACCTGCTCGGCCTGCGCGGTCGCAGCATGAGTGTCGACGCCGGCCAGTCCTCCTCGCTCATCGCGGTCCAGCTGGCCTGTGAGAGCCTGCGCCGCGGCGAGAGCCGGCTGGCCCTGGCCGGCGGCGTGAACCTCAACCTGCTGGCCGAGACCACCGCCGCGATCGGCAGTTTCGGGGCGCTGTCGCCCGAAGGCCGCTGCCACGTCTTCGACGAGCGGGCCAACGGCTACGTGCGGGGCGAGGGCGCCGCTTTCGTGGTGCTGAAGCCGCTGTCTGCCGCGCTGGCCGACGGTGACACCATCTGCTGCCTGATCCTCGGCGGCGCGGTGAACAACGACGGCGGCGGCACGAGCCTCACCGCGCCGAGCCAGCGCGCCCAGCAGGATGTCATCGAGCGGGCGTGCGCGCAGGCCGGCGTCACCCCCGACGCCATCCAGTACGTGGAGTTGCACGGCACCGGCACCCCGATCGGCGACCCGATCGAGGCAGCCGCGCTCGGCGCGGCGCTGGGCGCCGAGCGGCCGGCCGGCCAGCCGCTGCTGGTCGGTTCGGTCAAGACCAACATCGGCCACCTGGAAGGCGCGGCCGGGGTGGCCGGATTGGTCAAGCTGGCACTGAGCCTGCGACACCGCCAGGTGCCCGCCAGCCTGCACTTTCGCACCGCCCCCGCGAAGATCCCGCTGACCGAGTTGGGACTCCAGGTCGTGCAGGACACCCGCGACTGGCCCAGCCCGGACCAGCCGCTGGTCGGCGGCGTCAGCTCGTTCGGCATGGGAGGCACCAACTGCCACCTGGTGCTCGGCGAGGCGCCGGCGCTGACCAGCCCGCAGCCGGCGGCCGGCCGGTCCGACCTGCCCTGGCTGCTGTCGGCCCGCTCGGGACCGGCGCTGCAGGCACAGGCCCAGCGGCTGCGGGCCCGGATCGCCGCGCAGCCGGTAGAAGCCGGCCAGGTCGCACTGGCGCTAGCCACCAGCCGGAGCGCGTTCGAGGACCGGGCGGTGATCCTGGGCGAGGACGCCGAGGCGATGCTGGCCGGCCTGGACGCGCTGGCGGCCGGAGCCCCGAATCCCTCGCTGGTCACCGGCACGGTGATGCCCGGTCGATGCGCGTTCGTCTTTCCCGGGCAGGGCTCGCAGTGGCCGGAGATGGCCCGCGCGCTGCTGGCCGAATCCAGCGACTTCGCCGACCGGATGGCGGCCTGCGAGCAGGCGCTGGCGCCGTTCGTCGACTACTCCTTGATCGACGTCCTGCGCGGCGAACCGGGCGCGGCCGACCTTTCCCGGGTGGACGTGGTGCAGCCGGCGCTGTGGGCCACGATGGTCTGCCTGGCCGAGCTGTGGCAGGTCAACGGGGTGCGGCCGGACCTGGTGATCGGGCACTCGCAGGGTGAGATCGCGGCGGCCACCGTCATCGGCGCCCTGTCGCTGTCCGACGGCGCCCGGGTCGTGGCCCTGCGCAGCCGGGCGCTGGCCGCGGTCGCCGGCAGCGGCGGCATGATGTCGGTCGCCGCGCCGCGGGACGAGATCGAAGGACTGCTGCGGTCCCGATCCGGACAGGCCACCATCGCAGCGGAAAACAGTCCCCGCTCGGTGGTGGTCTCCGGAGCCGACCAGGTGCTCAGCGACCTGCAGGTCGAGCTTGGCGCAGCCGGTTACCGCACCAAGATCGTGCCGGTGGACTACGCCTCGCACTCGGCCGCGATGGAGCAACTGCAGCAGGAGCTGTCCGAGGCGCTCGCGCCGGTGCGGCCGGTGTCGGTCAGCACCACGTTCCTGTCCACCCTCACCGGCCAGCCGATGGACACCGCGGGTCTGGACGCCGAGTACTGGTACCGCAGCCTGCGCCAGAGAGTGCGGTTCGGAGAAGCGACCCGGCTGGCGCTGGCCGAGGGCTGCCGGGTGTTCCTGGAGTGCAGCCCGCACCCGGTGCTGGTCGCCGCGGTGGAGGAGACGATCGAGGACGCCGAGCAGCAGGCCCTGGTACTGGGCACCCTGCGGCGCGAGCACGGCGGCCCGGCGCAGTTCCGCCGGGCGCTGGCCGAGGGATACGCCGGCGGGCTCGGGGTGGACTGGACCGGTTCGGCCCGGCAGTCCCGGGCCGAGCTGATCGAGCTGCCGACCTATGCCTTCCAACCGCGCCGGCACTGGCTGGCCGGCGTTGCCGGCACGGCGAGCCGGCCGGTCCGGACCGAATCGCCCGCGCAGGCCGTACCGGCTGCGCGGCTCGACCCGACTGCTCCGGCCCACCCGGCCGTCGCCCGGACCCGGGGCGCGCTGCGGGACCTGGTGCTGGCGCTGACCGCCGAAGTGCTGGGCCACGACAGCCCGGCCGGCCTGTCGACCACCCGCACCTTCAAGGAGATGGGCGTCGGCTCCGACGCCGCCGTCACGTTGCGAAACCGGCTGCGGGCTGCCACCGGGCTGCCGCTGCCGACCGGCCTGGTGTATGACTACCCGACTCCGGACCAGCTCGTCGACCGGCTCCGATCGGTTGCCGGCACCGAGGAATCCACTGGTGCGGTGGTCGCGTCCCAGGCGCTCGACACCCCGCTCGAGAACGACCCGATCGCCATCGTGGCGATGGGCTGCCGCTTTCCCGGCGGGGTCGGCTCACCGGCTGACCTGTGGAACCTGCTGCGCACCGGCTCGGAGGCGATCACCGAGTTCCCCGGCAACCGCGGCTGGGACATCGACGCGCTGTTCGCCACCGGGACCGACCGCTCCGGCACCAGCGACACCCGGCTCGGCGGCTTCCTGCACGACGCCGACCAGTTCGACGCCGGCCTGTTCGGCATCAGCCCGCGCGAGGCCCTGGCGATGGACCCCCAGCAGCGGGTGCTGCTGGAGGTCTGCTGGGAGACCCTGGAACGGGCCGGCCTGGATCCCTGGGGCCTGCGGGGCAGTCAGATGGGCGTGTTCGTCGGCGCGATGGCGCCTGAGTACGGACCCCGACTGCACCAACCGGGCGGCTCGGCCGATGGCCACCTGCTGACCGGCACCGCGCTCAGCGTGCTGTCCGGCCGGATCGCCTACACCTTCGGGCTGGAGGGTCCGGCGGTCACCGTCGACACCGCCTGCTCCTCATCGCTGGTCGCGATTCACCTTGCCAGCCAAGCGCTTCGTCGTGGTGAGTGCTCGGCGGCGCTGGCCGGCGGCGTGACCGTGATGGCCAGTCCCGGCATGTTCGTGGAGTTCAGCAGGCAGGGCGGGCTCTCGGTGGACGGCCGGTGCAAGCCGTTCTCGGCCGAGGCCGACGGCACCGGCTGGGCCGAAGGCGCCGGCGTGGTGATGCTGGAGCGGCTGTCCGACGCCCGGCGCAACGGCCGGCAGGTGCTGGCCGTGCTGCGTGGCACGGCGGTGAACCAGGACGGCCGCAGCAACGGCATGACCGCGCCCAACGGGGTGGCCCAGCAACGGGTGATCCGGCAGGCGCTGGCCGATGCCGGCCTGCAGCCGGGCGACATCGACGCGGTCGAGGCGCACGGCACCGGCACCTCGCTGGGCGACCCGATCGAGGCGCAGGCCCTGCTGGCCACCTACGGCGAGCAGCGCGACCCCGACCAGCCCCTGTGGCTCGGTTCGATCAAGTCCAACATCGGCCACACCCAGGCCGCGGCCGGGGTCGCCGGAGTCATCAAGATGGTGCTGGCGCTGGGATCGGCGACGCTGCCCGCCAGCCTGCACGCCGAGAAGCCGAGCCCGCAGGTGGACTGGAGCGGCGATTCGGTACGGCTGCTGGCCGACCCCATGCCCTGGCCGCACCGCGACCGTCCGGCCCGGGCCGGCGTGTCCGGATTCGGCATCAGCGGCACCAACGGCCACCTGATCCTGGAGCAGGCGCCGGCCGCCGAGCAGGCGCCGGCACCGGCCTCGGAGCTGCCGCTGGTGTGGGTGCTCGCGGCCCGGACCGAGCAGGCACTGAGCGCTTACGCCAGCCGGCTGCGCGCCTACGCCGAGAAGGCCTCGGACCAGGACCTGCAGGCCACCGGCCGGAGACTGGCCCGCCGTGCCCGGTTGACCCACCGGGCCGTCGTGGTGGCCGGTGACCGTGCCGAACTGCTGGCAGCGCTGACCGCGCTGATCGAAGGAAACCCGCACCCGGCCCTGCTGAGCGGCCAGGCCGAGGACGTCCAGCCGGTGTTCCTCTTTCCCGGCCAGGGCTCGCAGTGGGTCGGAATGGCCGTCGAGTTGCTCGACAGCGGGACCGACTTCGCCGCCTTCGCCGACCGGCTGGCGGAGTGCGACGCCGCCCTTCGCCCGCACACCGGCTGGTCGGTGACCGACGTCCTGCGGGGGAGCCCGGGCGCGCCGGAACTGGCCGGCTCCGAAGTGATCCAGCCCGTCCTGTTCGCGGTGATGGTGTCGCTGGCGCAGCTGTGGCGCTCGTGGGGAGTCGAGCCGGTCGCCGTCGTCGGCCACTCCCAGGGAGAGATCGCCGCCGCCTGTGCCTCCGGCGCGCTGTCGCTGCCGGACGCGGCCAAGATGGTCGCGCTGCGCAGCAAGTCGTTGATGAGCCTGACCGGCACCGGCGGGATGCTGGCGGTGGCGCTGCCGGCCGAGCAGGTGCGCCAGCGGATCGCCGAGTGGCCGGACCGGCTGTGGGTGGCCATCGGCAACGGCCCGCAGAGCACCGTGGTGGCCGGGGACATCGACGCGCTGGAGGAGTTCCAGGCAGCGTGCGGCGAGGCCGTGCAGGTCCGCCGGATCGCCACCGACTACGCCTCGCACACCCCGCACATCGACCGGTTGCGCTCGGAACTGCTCGAGCTGCTGGACGGGGTGCGGCCGCAGCCCACCGAGATCGCCTTCTGCTCGGCGCTGACCGGCGACTTCGTGCCACCGACCGAACTGGTCGCCGACTACTGGTACCGGGTGCTGCGCGACCCGGTGCGCTTCCAGGACGCGGTGCAGGCCTTCGGCGGCTATTCCCGGCCGCTGTTCGTCGAGGTCAGCCCGCATCCGGCGCTGATCGGCCACGTCCAGGACACCCTGCGCGAGGCCGGCCTGGCCGGTGACGCGATCGGATCGCTGCGGCGCGGCGAGGGCGGCCCGCGGCGGATCCTGATCGCCGCCGCCGAGGGCTTCGTCCGGGGCGCGACCATGGACTGGGCGGCAGTGCTGGGCTCCGGGCCGGCACCGAGCGTCGAGCTGCCCAGCTACCCCTTCGAGCACCGCAGGTACTGGCTCGAGGGCTCCACGACGATGACCGGTGGCGCGGGCGGCGCGGCCACCTCCAGCCATCCGCTGCTGAGCACGGTCACGCCGCTGGCCGGCGGTGACGGTTACCTGCTGACCGGACGCCTGTCCCGCGGCAGCGCGCTGTGGCTGGGCGACCACGCCGTCAACGGCACGGTGCTGCTGCCGGGCACCGCCTTCCTCGAGTTGGCCCTGGAGGCCGCGACGGTCGCCGGGTGCGACCTGGTCGAGGACCTGACGCTGCAGGCGCCGCTCTACCTTCCCGAGCTGCTGGACGGGGTGCAGCTGCAGATGAGAGTCGGCGGCCTGGACTCCGACGGCAGCCGCGACCTGAGCCTGCACAGCCGGCCCGCGCACGAGCCGGAGGCCGAGTGGACCCGGCACGCGGCCGGCCGGCTGGGCACCGCCGCTGAGCCCGCACCCGTCGACGAGCTCGCCGAGTGGCCCCCGGCCTCGGCCGTCGAGGTCGACCTGGCCGACGTCTACAGCCGGTTGCGCGATCTGGGCTATGAGTACGGCCCGGCCTTCCAGGGCCTGAGCCGGGCCTGGCGGACCGAGACCGACAGTTACCTGGAGGTGGCGCTGCCCGAGGCGGTGCGCCCGGACGCCGGCCAGTTCTACCTGCACCCGGCGCTGCTGGACGCGTCCCTGCACCTGCTCGTGCTGGACGGCATGTCCGGGCCCGATCAGCTGGAGTCCGGACCCTTGCTGCCCTTCTCGTGGACCGGCGTGCGGGTACTGGCCACCGGCGCCGACGAGCTGCGGGTGCGGATCACCGACACCGGTCAGGACCAGCTGTCGCTGTCGCTGTTCACCGGCGCCGGCGAGCAGCTGGCCAGCGTACGGAGCCTGAGCCTGCGCAGGGTCGCCAAGCAGGCCGGTCCGACCGGCCGGCGCTCGGACAGCCTGCCGCACTCGGTGAGCTGGGTCGATCCCGGCGTGGCCGGCCTCGAGCTGGGCGAGCAGGGCTGGGCGGTGATCGGGGACGACAGCTCGACCGCCGAGCTGGCCGCCGAACTGACCTCGGCCGGCGTGAAGTTCAGCTGCTACTACGACCTTCCTTCGCTGGCCGAGATGACGGCCGGCAACGCGCCGGCCACCGTCCTGGTGCCCGTCACCGCCGAGCTGGACCCCGACGACCTGCCCTACACCGTGCGGGAGGGCATCTACGAGGTGCTCGAGCTGGTACAGAGCTGGGCCGGCGATGACCGTTTCACCGACTCGCAGCTGGTACTGCTGACCCGGGGGGCCGGCTCGGACGCCACGGCCGATGGGCTGGAGACCCCGGGCGCCGAGCACGCCCTGCTGAGCAACCCGGTCTGGGGACTGCTGCGCGCGGCCCAGGCCGAGCACCCCGGGCGCTTCGCCCTGGTGGATCATGACGGCGAGGCGGCCGACTGGGCCGTGATCGCAGCCGCGCTGGCGGCCGGCGAGTCACAGCTGTCGGTCCGTCACGGCCAGCCGCGGGCGCCCCGACTGGCGCGCCGGGAACTTCCCGAGACCGGTTTCACCTTCGACCCCGAAGGCACCGTGCTGGTCACCGGCGGCACCAGCGGCCTCGGCGCCCTGGCGGCGCAGCAGCTGGCGGCGGTGCACGGCGTGCGCAACCTGGTGCTGATCTCGCGGCGCGGGCCCGAGGCCCCCGACGCGGCGGAGCTGATGGCGGAGTTGCGCGCGCTGGGCGCGCAGGTCACGGTGCTGGCGTGCGACGTCTCGGACCGCCGCGCGCTGCGCGCGGTGCTGGACTCGATCCCGGCCGAGCATCCGCTGACCGGCGTGGTGCATTCGGCCGGCGTGCTGGACGACGCGACCGTGGACGGGCTCTCGACCCACCAGTTCGACACGGTGTTCGCCCCCAAGCTGGACGGCGCCTGGCACCTGCACGAGCTGACCCGGGACCTGCCGCTGTCCACCTTCCTGATGTTCTCCTCGGTCGCCGGCGTGCTCGGCAATGCCGGGCAGGGCAACTACGCGGCGGCGAACGCGTTCCTGGACGGGCTGGCCGGCCACCGGCACCGGCTCGGGCTGCCGGCCGTCTCGATCGACTGGGGACTGTGGGAGATCGAGACCACCACGACCGAGGCGGTCACCGCCGCTGACCGGGCCCGGTTGGCTCGCACCGGCATCGCGCCGCTGAGCACCGAGGCCGGCCTGAACCTCTTCGACACCGCCCTGAACTGGCCCGAGCCGGTGCTGGTCGCCGCCCGCTGGGACACCGCCGGTTTGCGCTCCCGAGCCGAGGACGGACCACTGCCGCCGCTGCTGCGCGGCATGGTGGCCGCGCCCCGGCGGGTCGTGCCCAGCGGTCCGGCCAGCCGGGCCACCACGGCAGGCTCGTCGCACGACCTGGTTCAGCAACTGGCGAGCAAGCCGCCGGCCGCCGGCCGGCAGCTGCTCATCGAGCTGGTCCGCTCGCACGTGGCGGCGGTGCTGGCCTACCCCGACGTCAACGCCGTCGACGCCGATCAGGGTTTCAGCGAACTGGGATTCGACTCGCTGACGGTGGTGGAGCTGCGCAACCGGCTCGATCAGGCGATCGGGTTGCGGCTGCCGGCGACGCTGGCCTTCGACTACCCGACCGCGACCGCGCTGGCCGAGCACCTGCTGCGCACCCTGGCGCCGGCGCCGCCGTCGCCGGAGGAGAACCTGCGGGCCGCCCTGGACGCGGTGCAGCAGGCGCTGACCGGTCAGGACGACGCGACCCGCGGCAAGATCGCCGCGATCCTGCACAGCACGCTGGCCCGCTGGGAGCTTCCACCGGCCGAGACACCCGGGCTCCAGGACGAGATCCGCTCGGCGTCCGACGAAGAGATCTTCGCTTTCATCGACAACCAACTCTGATTTCCGCTTCCCGATATAGCTAAACCGAAAGGGCTTTGACCGATGGCGACCGAAGACAAACTGCGCGAGTACCTCAAGCGTGTGACCGTCGACCTCACCGAAGCACGCCGTCGGCTGGGGGAGTTGGAGGACGGTCGCCACGAGCCGATCGCCATCGTGGGCATGGCCTGCCGGTTCCCGGGCGGGGTCAAGTCACCCGAAGGCCTGTGGGACCTGGTCGCCTCTCGTACCGACGCGATCGGGGAATTCCCCGCTGACCGCGGCTGGGACCTGGAGGGTCTGTACGACCCCGACCCGGACGCGCAGAACAAGTCCTACACCCGCCATGCCGGCTTCCTCTACGACGTGGCCGACTTCGACGCCGGCTTCTTCGAGATGAGCCCGCGCAGCGCGCTGGCCACCGACCCGCAGCACCGGCTGTTCCTGGAGACCTGCTGGGAGACCTTCGAGCGCGCCGGCATCGACGCCACCTCGATGCAGGGCAGCTCGACCGGAGTCTTCGCCGGAAGCATGTACAACGACTACGGGATGCAGTTCATCGGCGCGATCCCGCCCTCGGTCGAGGGAATCCTGTTCACCTCCAACGCGTGCAGCGTGCTGTCCGGCCGGATCGCCTACACCTTCGGGCTCGAGGGGCCGGCGCTGACCGTCGACACCGCGTGCTCGTCCTCGCTGGTGGCGATCCACCTTGCCGCCCAGGCGTTGCGGGCCGGCGAGTGCTCGCTGGCGATCGCCGGCGGGGTCACCGCGATGGCGACCCCCGACTCCTACGCCGAGTTCTGCCGGCAGCGGGCGCTGTCCCCGGACGGCCGGTGCCGGGCGTTCTCGGCTTCGGCCTCGGGCGCGGCCTGGTCAGAGGGTGTCGGGGTGCTGCTGCTGGAGCGGCTGTCCGACGCCCAGCGCAACAACCGGCGCATCCTCGCGGTGCTGCGCGGAACCGCCATCAACCAGGACGGCCGCAGCAACGGCATGACCGCGCCGAACGGCCCGGCCCAGGAGCGGGTCATCAACCTGGCGCTGGCCGACGCCGGCCTGGACACCCGCGACATCGACGTGGTGGAGGCGCACGGCACCGGCACCAAGCTGGGCGACCCGATCGAAGCGCAGGCGCTGATGGCCACCTACGGCCAGAACCGGCTCAAGGACCAGCCGCTGTGGCTGGGCTCGGTCAAGTCCAACCTCGGCCACACCCAGGCCGCGGCGGGAATGGCCGGCGTCATCAAGATGGTGATGGCGATGCAGCACGGCGTGATGCCGCCCACCCTGCACGCCGAGGAGCCCACCCCGCACGTCGACTGGTCCGGCGACACCGTCCGGCTGCTGACCGAGGCGCAGAACTGGCCGCAGCACGGCCGGCCCCGCCGTTCGGGCGTCTCCTCCTTCGGCATCAGCGGCACCAACGCCCACGTGATCCTGGAAGAGAGCCCGCAGGAGCTCGGCGCGCCGGTCGAGGCGGTGGCCGGCGACCGGCACACCGGCCCGCTGGCGTGGCTGATCAGCGCGCGCAGCCCGAAGTCGCTGCACGCCCAGGCCCAGCGCCTGCTCGACTTCGTCACCGCGGCCAACACGCCCGAGGCGGTCGACGTGGCGCTCTCACTGGCCGCCAGCCGCGCCCTGTTCAAGCACCGCGCCGTCGTCCTCGGTGAGGACCGGGAGAGCCTGGTCGACAACCTGCGCCAGTACCTGGCCGACGCGCCGGCTGCCGACGTCGTGCACGGCACGGCCCGGGAGATGCCGAAGCTGGCCTTCTTGTTCACCGGCCAGGGTGGCCAGCGAGCGGGCATGGGGCGCGAGCTGTACGCGCAGTACCCCGTGTTCGCCGAGGCATTGGACCAGGTCTGCGCCGAGCTCGACCAGCACCTGGACCGGCCGCTGCGCGAGATCATGTGGGCCTCACCCGACACCCCGGACGCCGAGCTGCTCAACGAGACCCGCTACACCCAGCCTGCCCTGTTCGCCTTCGAGGTGGCGGCGTTCCGGTTGCTGGAGTCACTCGGCGTCAAGGCCGACTGCGTCGCCGGGCACTCGGTCGGTGAGTTCGCCGCCGCGCACGTCGCCGGCGTCTGGTCCCTGACCGACGCCGCCAGGCTGATCGCCGTCCGCGGCCGGTTGATGCACGCGCTGGAGGCGCCCGGCGCGATGGTGGCCATCGAGGCCTCGGCCGACGAGGTGCTGCCGACGATCTCCGGCCAGGAGTACCTGGTCCGGATCGCGGCGGTCAACGGCCCGACCAGCGTGGTGGTCTCCGGCGACGAGCGGACCTGCCTGGCAGTGGCCGAGCAGTGGCGCGAGCTGGGCCGGCGCACCCGGCGGCTGCAGGTCAGCCATGCCTTCCACTCGCCGCTGATGGAGCCGATGATCGACGAGTTCGCGGCGGAGTTGAAGAACACCGACATGCACCCGCCGCGGATCCCGGCCGCCACCAACCTCGGCAGCGACGCCGGAGACCTGGCAGACCTGACCTGGGCCCAGCCGGAGTACTGGATCGAGCAGATCCGCAACGCCGTCCTGTTCCACGACACCATCGCCCACATCGAGTCGCGCGGGATCAGCGCCTACCTCGAGGTCGGGCCGCAGGCGGTGCTGTCGGGAATGGTGCACCAGTGCGTGGCCAGCTCCGATGCTTCGATCATCGCCCTGTACCGCAAGCAGCGCTCGGAGCCGGCAGCGTTGCTGAGTTGCCTGGCCCAGGCCTGCGCCGCGGGTGTCACGGTGAACTGGGCCGCGCTGTTCAGCGCCGGCACCGGTATCGGTCCGGACCTGCCGGTGTACGCCTTCGACCGCCAGCGGTTCTGGCTGGAGCCGCCCTCGCACGGCCCGGATGTGGCCGCCCTCGGGCTGACCGGGGTGGAGCACCTGATGCTCGGCGCCGCTGCCCGGATCGGCGACACCGGCGCCGTGGTGCTGACCGGCCGGCTCGCGCTCGGCGAGTTCCCGTGGCTGGCCGACCACCTGATCTCGGGCGCCGTGGTGGTGCCCGGCGCCGCGCTGCTCGACATCGTTCTGGAGGCCGGCGCCCAGGTGGGCTGCGACACCGTCGAGGAGTTGCTGTTCGAGGCTCCGCTGGTCATGCCGGCCGAGGGCGAGTTGTTCCTGCAGGTCGTGGTGGGCCACGGTGAGCCCGGGGCGCCCCGCGAGCTGCGGGTCTTCTCCCGCTCCGGCCTGGACGACTGGGTGCGCTGCGCCAGCGGGGTGCTGGTCGCCGGCGGCATCACCGGCGCGGTCT
Source organism: Jatrophihabitans sp. (assembly GCA_036389035.1). Lineage (NCBI taxonomy): Bacteria > Bacillati > Actinomycetota > Actinomycetes > Jatrophihabitantales > Jatrophihabitantaceae > Jatrophihabitans > Jatrophihabitans sp. The sequence goes on along the minus strand of DASVQQ010000001.1, from coordinate 127,511 downwards.
GTGACTGGGCCACCGCCTGGCCGCCGGCCGGTGCGACGGCTGTCGATGTCGCCGAGGGCTACAGCCGCCTGCTCGATCTGGGCTATGACTACGGCCCGGCGTTCCGCGGCGTGTCCGCGGCCTGGACTTCTGGCCAGGAGCTCTTTGCCGAGGTGACGCTGGGCGAAGGCCTGGAGGTCAAGGGCTTCGGCATCCATCCGGCGATGCTGGACTCGGCCTTCCATCCGATGATGCTGGCGCACGGCTCGGAGGAGTTGCGGCTGCCGTTCGCCTTCCGCGGCGTGAAGCTGACCGCCTCGATGGCGACCTCGATGCGGGTTCGGCTGGCGGCGACGGGTGATGACGTGGTGGTCGAGGCCGCCGACGTGTCCGGCCGGCTGGTGTTCGGCATCGAGTCGCTGCGGGTGCGCACGGTGTCGCGCGAGTCGCTGATCTCGGCCGGCGAAGCCGCCGGCCCGGTGGCTTACGGCCTGGACTGGGTGGATGTGGTCGCGGCCGGAGTCGACGGCTCGCGCTGGGTCAGCCTGGGCGAGCAGGTCGACGGGCTGACCAACTTCAGCACCGCGGAGGAGCTGTCCTTGGCGGTGGCGGCCGGTCAGCCGGCGCCCGACTACGTGGTCCTGTCCTGCACCGGGGACGGCCAGACCGTGCCGGCGCGGGCCCGTGACCTGCTGACCGACGTGCTGGCGACGCTGCAGCGCTGGATCGGCGACGAGCGGCTGGGGTCCTCGCGGCTGGTCCTGCTGACCCGCGGCGCGGTGGGCCCGGAGGTCACCGATGTGGCCGGCAGATCGGTCTGGGGCCTGGTCCGCTCGGCGCAGGCCGAGCATCCGGGCAGGTTCGTGCTCGCCGACGTGCCAGAGGACTTCTGCGACTGGGCCCTGCTGGCCGGGGCGGTGGCCGCCGACGAGTTGCAGGTCGCGGTGCGCCATGGCGCGTTGCTGGCGCCCAGGCTCTCGCGGCGGCAGGCAGTCGCGCCGCAGCCCGAATCCGGTTCTGCCGTCGAGCCGATCCTCGATCCGTCCGGGACCGTCCTGATCACCGGTGGCACCGGCGGCCTCGGCGCGCTGGTAGCCGAGCACCTGGTCCGCCAGCACGGGGTCAAGCACCTGCTGCTGGCCTCGCGCCGCGGGATGCAGGCGCCGGGCGCCGCTGACCTGGTGCGCCAGCTGGCAGAGCTGGGCGCCGAGGCCATCGTGGCGGGCTGCGACGTCTCGGACCGGGACGCGGTGGCCAAGCTGGTTGACGAGGTCTCGCCCGCCCACCCGCTGACCGGCGTGGTGCACTCGGCCGGCGTGCTGGACGACGCCACCATCGAGGGCTTGTCGACGGCGCACGTGGACACCGTGTTCGGGCCCAAGGTCGACGCGGCCTGGCACCTGCACGAGCTGACCCGCGACCTGCCGTTGTCGATGTTCATGCTGTTCTCCTCGCTGTCCGGGGTGGTCGGCAACGCCGGACAGGGCAACTACGCGGCTGCCAACGTGCTGCTGGACGGGCTGGCCGCGCACCGGCGGCAGCTGGGACTGCCCGCGGTGTCGGTCGCCTGGGGCCTGTGGGCCGGCGAGACGATGGCCGGCGGCCTCAGCAAGGCCGACATCGCCCGGGTCGCCCGGTTCGGCATCGCCGCGCTGAGCGCCGAGCAGGGTTTGAGCCTGTTCGACCTGGCGATGGTCTCGAAGGAATCGCTGATGGTCGCGGTCCGCTGGGACAACGCCGGTCTGCAGTCCCGCGCCGAGGACGGCGCGCTGCCCTCGGTGCTGCGGGGACTGGTGCGCGCGCCGCGCCGGGCTGCCGTGGGCGCCGCGGCGATGGTCGGCAGCTCGGGACTGGTGTCGCGACTGGGCGCCATGACCGAGCCGGAGGGCCGGCGGACGCTGACCGACCTGGTGTGCGCTCACGTGGCGGCAGCGCTGGCGCACTCCAGCGCCGACGCGGTCGACGTGGACCGGACCTTCAGTGAGCTGGGCTTCGACTCGCTGACCGCGGTGGAGCTGCGCAACCGGCTCGACCTGGAGACCGGGCTGCGGCTGCCGGCGACGCTGGCCTTCGACCACCCCACGGTCGCGGCGCTGGTCAACCACCTCTACCGGGCCCTGGCGCCGGCGCCGCCGACCGCCGAGGAGACCCTACGGACCGGCCTGGACCGGGTGGGAACGATGCTCGGCGATGACGACGCCGCCCGCGGCAAGGTGATCGCGATCCTGCAGAGCACCCTGGCCCGCTGGAGCACCGGCTCCAACGCGGCGGTGGACGAGGCGGTGCAGTCGGTGGCCGACCAGCTGGACCTGGCCTCGGACGAGGACATCTTCGCCCTGATCGACGCGGCGTTATGACCGCCGCACGGGGGTGCGGCGGCTGAGCGCCCACCGCACCCCGCAACCGGCATTCCCCTGTAGGACAACCGAGAAATCCCCTGAGAGGCATTCCTGATGGCGACCGAGGAAAAGCTGCGCGAGTACCTCAAGCGCGCCACTGTCGACCTCACCGAGGCGCGCCGCCGGCTGCAGGAGACCGAGGACGGCCAGCACGAGCCGCTGGCCATCATCGGGATGGCGTGCCGCTATCCCGGTGGTGCCACGGTGGAGGACTACTGGGAGTTGTTGCGCACCGGAGGCAGCGGGGTCGTCGAGGTGCCCGCCGAGCGCTGGGACGTCGATCAGCACTACAACGCCGACCGCCGGGTGGTCGGTGGCGTCTACACCAAGCACGGCGCCTTCCTGGACGACATCGCCGGCTGGGACGCCGAGTTCTTCGGCATCTCGCCGCACGAGGCGCTGCGGATGGACCCGCACCAGCGGCTGCTCATGGAGCTGGTCTGCGAGGGCCTGGACAACGCCGGCCTCGCCGCCTCCCGGGTGGCCGGCAGCCGCACCGGGGTGCTGGTCGGGCTGATGGACTCCAGCCAGTACGGCCGGTTGCAGATCGAGAAGTACGGCCAGGACGTCGTCCGCGACCCGTACTTCGGGCAGGGCGTGGCGCCCAGTGTGATCGCCGGCCGGCTGGCCTACCAGTTCGACCTGCGCGGGCCGGCCATCACCCTGGACACGGCGTGCTCGTCCTCGCTGGTCGCGGTGCACCTGGCGGCCCAGGCACTGCGCCGCGGCGACTGCGACCTGGCCGTCGCGGCCGGGGCGTACCTGATCATGCACCCGGACACCTACGTGCAGACCTGCGCGACCTCGATGCTGGCCGCCGACGGGCGCTGCAAGACCTTCGACAGCGACGCCGACGGCTACGTGCTGGGCGAGGGCGCCGGCCTGGTGGTCCTGCAGCGGCTGTCCGACGCGCTGCGTGAGGGCAGCAGGATCCGGGCGGTGCTGCTGGGCTCGGCGGTCAACCAGGACGGGCACAGCAACGGCCTGAGCGCGCCCAGCCGCGGCGCGCAGGTCCAGGTGATCCGCCAGGCGCTGGCCGACGCCCGGCTCGACCCGGACGAGGTCGACTACGTCGAGGCGCACGGCACCGGCACCCGGCTCGGCGATGCCATCGAGCTGTCCGCGCTGCACGACGTCTTCGGCGGCCGGTCCCCCCGGCGGCCGCTGCACGTCGGCGCGGTGAAGACCAACATCGGCCACACCCAGTCCGCGGCCGGGGTGGCCGGCCTGATCAAGACCGTGCTGCTGCTCGAGCACGGGCAGGCGCCGACGAACCTCAATACCGACCAGCCGGCCACGGCGGTGCCGCAGGACGGCACCATCCAGCCGCTGACCAGCTCCGTCTGGCTACCCGAGGGCGGCCGGTCGGTCGCCGGGGTGAGCGGGTTCGGCTGGTCGGGCACCAACGCGCACCTGGTGGTGCGGGCCGCGCCCGCGCAGCCGGCCGACCAGCCCGAACCGGCGGCCGACCAGCCCGAGCCGGCGGCCGACCGCCTCGCGCCGGCGGCGTACGCGCTGCCGGTGTCCGGCGCCAGCGAGGCGGCGCTGCGGGCCCAGCTCACGCAGCTGGCCGACCGGTTGGCCGAGCAGCCCGAGCTGGCGCTGGCCGACGTCGCGCACACCCTGAGCACCGGGCGCACCGAGCACGACTACCGGCGCGCGCTGGTCTGCACCGACACCGCCGACGCCGTCGGGCGCCTCGCGGCTGCCGTGACCGGCTCGGCAGCCGGCCGGGCCAGGTCGCGCCCGCGAGTGGCGTTCCTGCTGGCCGGGGTCGGTGACGAGTACGCCGGCCTGGGTCGCGAGCTGCACGCCGGCGAGCCGGTCTTCGCCGCCGCGGTGGACGAGTGCATGGCGTTGTTGGAGCAGCGCTCCGGGGTGGACCTGGCCCCGATGTTCTTCCCGCGCGAACGGCAGTTGCCGGCCGCCGGTGACCTTGCCGCCCTGCTGGGCAGGACCGGCGACCAGCCGTCGGCCGAACCCGGTGAGCACGCCGAAGTCTCACATCCCTTTATGTTCACGGTCGAGTACGCGCTGGCGCGGTTGCTGGCACACCGCGGCGTCCGGCCACACGTGCTGGTCGGCTACAGCCTCGGCGAGTACGTCGCGGCCTGCCTGGCCGGGGTGTTCACGCTGTCCGACGCGCTGTACCTGGTGGTGGAACGGGCCCGGTTGATCGCCGCCGCGCCGGCCGGCCGGATGCTCTCGGTCGCCGCCGGCGAGGACGCCGTCCGGGCGGTCATCGCCGACAGCGACGCCGATGTCGACATCGCCGCCATCAACGGCCCGTCGATGACGGTGCTGAGCGGGCTGGCCGGGCCGATCGAGCAGATCGGCCGGCTGCTGACCGCCGGCGGGATCGCCTGCCAGCCGCTGCGCACCGCGCACGCCTTCCACTCCTCGCTGCTCGAACCGGCCCGCGACAAGCTGGCGGCGCTGGTCGACAGCGTGCCGCGGCAGGCGCCGAGCATCCCGATCGTCTCCAACCGCGCCGGGGTGCAGCTCACCGACGAGCAGGCCACCAGCCCGCAGCACTGGGCCGATCACCTGGTGAACCCGGTGCGGTTCGCCGACAGCGTGCGGCACTGCCAGAGCCTGGACGTCGAGGTGTTCCTCGAGCTCGGGGCCGGCCAGACGCTGGGCGGCCTGGCCCGGCAGAACCTCTCGGGCTCGGCCGGCACGGCGTTGCTGGGCACCCTGCCCGCGCGCTGGACCGCCCAGGAGCGCCCGGACGAGCAGGCAGAGCTGCTGGCCACCTGCGCCCAGCTCTGGGAACTCGGTGTGCCAGTGGACTGGACGGCCACCCGGGCGCCCGGCGCGCGCATCGTCACGCTGCCGAGTTACCCCTTCCAGCGCACCAGGTTCTGGCCGGAGTCCGACGCCGGCCAGCCCACCCAGCTGACCCAGCCCGCGCCGGCCGCCGCCGAGCCGGCAGACCTGTGCTACGCCCCGGCCTGGCGCCAGGACGACACCGGCCCGCTGCCCAAGGCGCTGCCGCTGCCCGGGCCGCTGGTGATCTTCGCCGACCGCGACGGGATCGGCTCGGCGCTGGCCGAACTGGCCGCCGCCGCCGGCACGCCGGTGCTCGAGGTGCATCCGGGCGAGCAGTTGCGGCGCGACGGTCGCCAACTGGTCATCGACCCGCGCGAGCCCGCGCACTACCGCGAGGTGTTCTCGGCGCTGGCCGGGCAGGGACCGGTGCGAGTGGTGCACCTGTGGAGCCTGCTGGGCGCCGCCGCAAGCGCCGGCTACGCCGGTGACGAGGAGCTGCTCGAGTCGATCCGGCACGGTTACGACACCCTGCTGCTGGCGATCCAGAACTTCGGCGAGCTGCCGGCCGGGGACGGGGTCGCGCTGCTGACGGTGAGCCGGGGCGGGGTGGAGGTGCTGGGCAACGACGTGCCGGCGCCGCACCGGGCTGCGGTGCACGGGCTGGCCCGGGTCGCCCAGCACGAGTACGCCGGCCTCAGCTGGCGCGGGGTGGATATCGACCCGGAGCCGGTCGGAGCCCGGCTGGCGGCGGCCCACCTGGCGGCTGAGCTGCTGCACGAGCAGGTCGAGCCGTACTCGACGATGGCAGCCTGGCGGCGAGCCCGCCGGTGGCTGCAGGACTGGGCGACGGTGGCCACCCCCGAGACCGGCGAGCCGGTATGGCGTGCCGACGGGGTCTACCTGATCACCGGTGGCACCCGCGGCCTGGGACTGTCGCTGGCGCGCCGGCTGGTCGGGCTCGGCGTCCGCCGATTCGCCCTGGTCAGCCGCGGCTCGCACTCGCCGACCGTCGAAACAGAATCACCTGAGGGATCAACGGCAAACCCGAACGATCGGGCCGCCGCGACCAGCCGCGCGCTGGCTGAGCTGCGCGCGGCCGGCGCCGAGGTGCTGCTGCTCAGCGCCGACGTCGGGGTGCCCGCTGAGCTGCGCGAGGCGCTGCGCCGCTGTCGCGAGCATTTCGGCGCGCTGCACGGTGTGGTGCACGCGGCCGGCGCGCCGGCCAGCGGCATGGTGGCGCGCCAGAGCGTCGCCGGAGCCGGCGCCGTGCTGGCGCCCAAGGTGCTGGCGATGGGACCGCTGGCCGAGCTGGTGGGCCCGGGCACGCCGGCCGAACTGCGTCCGGAACTGCTGGTGCTGTACTCCTCGGCGATCACCGTGTTCGGCGGCATCGGCGAGGGCGACTACTGCGCGGCCAACGCCGTGCTCGACTCCTACGGCGCGGCGCTGGCTGCCAGCGCGCCGTCCACCAGGGTCGTGACGGTCGGCTGGGGCCCCTGGCAGCACGACGACTGGCAGGCAAGCGGGCGTCCCAGCGGCCTGGCCGAACGCGCCGGCGCCTACCGCAAGCGGTTCGGCTTCACCGACGAGGCCGGCTGCGCGTTCCTGGATCGCCTGGTGCGGACCGGGCGCGGCAGCGTGGTCGCGGTGCGCCAGCCGATGCAGGACTCCATCCGGGACTGGGGCGCGATGCTCGACATCGACGCACTGGTCGGCGCCGGCTCGGCAGCCCCGCCCGGGCAGCGGTTCCCGCGGCCCCGGCTGCGGACCGAGTACGTCGCTGCCCGCACCGAGCTCGAAATTGTCATCGCCGAGGTCTGGCAGGCCTATCTGGGCATCGATCAGGTGGGCGTGCACGACCCGTTCTTCGACCTCGGAGGCAACTCCCTGGTCGGTATGGCCATGGTTCACGCCGTGGAAAGCAAGCTGGACGCTCAGATCGCGCCCGCGGTGCTCTTCGAGCACCCGACCATCGCCGAGTTCGCCGCGGCCCTGGAGCGCACCGACGCCCATGACGACACCGTCGCGGAACTGCTCACCACCAGCTCGGATCGAGGCCAGCGCCGGCGTCGCGCTCGATCCGGCACGCGGAAATGACGGGTGACATGACAGACCAGACCGATTTCGAGATCTCCAGCACCGACATCGCCATCGTCGGCATGTCCGGGCGGTTCCCCGGCGCGGCCGACGTCGCCGAGCTGTGGGCCAACATCCGGGCGGGCCAGTCTGGCATCACCCGCTTCAGCGACGCCGAGCTGCGCGAGGCCGGAGTGGCCGAGCACCTGCTGGCCGACCCGAGCTATGTCAAGGCCGCGGCGGTGATCGAGGGCATCGAGGACTTCGACGCCGACTTCTTCGGGGTCGGTCCGCGGGAGGCGCAGATCCTGGACCCGCAGCAGCGGCTGTACCTGGAGCACAACTGGCAGGCACTGGAGGACGCCGGCTGTGACCCGACCCGCTTCGACGGAGCGATCGGGGTGTTCGGCGGCAGCGCCTGGAGCTCCTACCTGCAGCACAACCTGATGCCCAACCCGATGGCCAACGCCATGGGCGAGATGGTGGTGGGGCTGGCCAACGACAAGGACTCGCTCACCACCAGGGTGGCCCACACCCTCGGCCTGACCGGTCCGGCCTTCAGCATCCAGAGCTACTGCTCGACCTCGCTGGTCGCGGTCTGCGTTGCCTCGAGCAGCCTGGCCAACTTCGAGTGCGATCTCGCGTTGGCCGGTGGCGTCGCGGTGAACGTCCCGCATCGGGTCGGCTACCTCTACTCCGAGGGCGGCATCGCCCCGTCGGACGCCGAGTGCCGGGCCTTCGACGCCTCCGGTCAGGGCGCGGTGCTGGGCAGCGGCGTCGGCGTGGTCGCGCTGCGCCGGCTGTCGGACGCCCTTGCAGCCGGGGACCGCATCTACGCGGTGATCCGCGGCTGGGCGGTCAACAACGACGGCGGCCGCAAGGTCGGCTTCACCGCCCCCGGCGTGCAGGGCCAGGCAGCCGTGATCGCCGAGGCGCTGTCCAGCGCGGACCTCGGCGCCGCTGACATCGACTACGTCGAGGCGCACGGCACCGGCACCGCCCTCGGCGATGCCTCCGAACTCGCCGCCCTGCAGCAGGTGTTCTCCGGCGAGGACTGCCTGATCGGCTCGATCAAGACCAACCTCGGCCACCTGGACCGTGCCGCGGGCGTCACCAACCTGATCAAGACCTCGCTGGCGTTGCACAGGTCCGAGATCCCGCCCACCCGCAACCTCCTCACTCCCAACCCGCAGCTGTCGGCAGGCGATGCCCGCCTGGAGGTCGTCACCGAGCTGCGCAGCTGGCCGCGGACGGCGGCGCGCACCCGGCGGGCCGGCGTCAGCGCGTTCGGCATCGGGGGCACCAATGCCCATGTGGTGCTGGAGGAAGCCCCGGTCACCGAGCGGCCCGAGCCGGCGGCTCGTCCGGAGTTGCTGGTGTGGTCGGCTCGCACCGCCGCCGCGGCCGAAGCCCGGACCGCCGGCCTGGCCGAGCACCTGGCCGACAGCGCGACCGGCGACCGGCTCTGCGACGTCGCCCACACCCTGCAGAGCGGGCGACGGGCCTTCGAGCACCGCCGGGTCCTGGTGGCCTCGACGCCCGCCGAGGCGGCGCAGGGCATCGACACCGGCCAGGTGCTGGCCAGCACCGAATCCCGTACCGACCGTCCGGTCGGATTCCTGATCGCCGGCACCGGCGAGCAGTACCCGGGCATGGCCGCTGACCTCTACCGCGACGAGCCGGTGTTCCGGTCGGCGCTGGAGCAGTGCCGCCAGATCCTGATCGAGCGGCTGGACGGGCTGGACCCGCTGGAGGACATGCTCGCGCCGCGGCTGACGGGTTCGGACAACCTCAGTCGGCTGCTCGGCCGTGAGCCCGATAGCGCCGCCGCGACGCCGGCCGGAGACCGGACCGACCGGTTGCAGCCGGCCACCTTCGCGGTGGAGTACGCGCTGGCCCAGCTGGTGCTGTCCTGGGGCATCAAGCCCACCGTGCTGGCCGGCTACAGCGTCGGCGAGTACGTGGCGGCCTGTCTGTCCGGGGTGCTCAGCCTCGAGTCGGCGCTGGCCCTGGTGGCCTACCGCGCCACCCTGATCAACACGCTGCCGGCCGGCGCCATGGCCGCGGTGTCGCTGTCGCCGACCGAGCTGGCGCAGAGCCTGCGCCGGGCCGGGATCGATGGGATCGACATCGCCGCGGTCAACGGCGCCCAGCTGACGGTGGTCGCCGGCGAACCGGCCTCGATCGCGGCGTTCCGGGCGTTCCTGGAAACCGAGTCGGTGCCCTGCCGGCTGCTGGCCACCAGCCACGCCTTCCATTCCCGGATGTTGGAGCCGATCAAGGACACCCTGACCGCCTGGGTCGCCGAGCGGATTCCGCTGGCCGCGCCGGCAATCCCGTACCTGTCCAACGTCACCGGAACGTTCGCCACCACCGAGCAGGTCACCGACCCGGCGTACTGGGCCGAGCACATGTGTGCCCCGGTGCTGTTCGAGGCGAGCCTGAAGACCCTGCTGGAGCAGGGTGATCTGGCATTGCTGGAGATCGGTCCGGGGCAGTCCCTCGGGGCGATGGCCCGCGGGCACCAGGACTGCGCGCAGGAGCGCTGGCGCCGGGTGGTGGCCTCGCTGCCGGCAGCCAGCGACCCGCGCCCGGCCGGCACGGTGCTGACCGAGATGGTCGGCCGGCTCTGGCTGGCCGGGGTAGCCGTCGATTGGGCCGGCTACCAGCAGGATCGGCCGGTGGCCAAGGTCGGCCTGCCGGGTTACCCCTTCCAGCGCGAGCGGTACTGGATCGACGCCCCGGCCGCCGCCGAGCAGCCGGCGCTGTCGCCGGTCGCCGTGGCACGGCCCGCTGTCGCCGCCGACGGCGCCGGAGCCGGTGGGCCGGACAGCGAGGACCACGTCCAGCTGCTGACCCCGCGCTGGCTGCCCACGCCGCTGTCGGGCTCGGCGGCCGCTCCCGCGCGCCACATCCTGCTGGCCGACGGCGCCAGCGCCGACGGCGTGGCACAGGCGCTGGCAAACCTGCTGCGCCAGAACGGCGCCGAGCCGGTCCTGGCCCGCGACGAGTCCGGCCTGGCAGAGCTGGTGCGAACCGCACCGGACGGCCTCAAGGCCACCGTGCTGGACCTCAGACTGCTCGACCGGGGACCCGAGCTCGACGGCCGCGACCTGGTGCCGATGATCGCCGACCTGATCAACGCCTGCGGCAGCGACGGCGCCAGCGATGCCAGCGTCGTGCTGGTCACCCGCGGCGGCCAGCTGGTCAACCCGGGGGAGAGCCCGTTGCCCGGGCACGCCGCCGTGGCGGTGCTGCCGGTGGTGGCGAACATGGAGTACCTCAACCTCGAGTGCCGCGCTGTGGACCTGGACCCGGCGGCTGACGCCACCGCGGCCGCTGCCGCGCTGGCAGCCGAGCTGGCGCATCCGGCGACCGAGGTCCTGGTCGCCTACCGGGACGGCCTGCGGCACCTGCGCGAATTCGCCGCTGCCGCCGACGACCCGGCCGCCCTGCCGGCGGTGCCGGTGCGCTCCGGTGGCACCTACCTGATCACCGGCGGCCTCGGCGGGATCGGGCTGGTGCTGGCTGAGCACCTTGCCTGGGCCGGCGCCCGCCGGCTGGTGCTGACCAGCCGGTCCGGCGCGCCGACCGGCGCCACCGACCCGCGCCAGCGCGACCTGGAACGGCTGCGCGAGCTGGGCGTCGAGCTGGTGCTGGCGCGAGCCGACGCCGGTGACGCCGACGCGATGCGCGAGGTGATCGCCCAGACGCTGGCCACCGGCCCGCTGCACGGCATCGTGCACGCCGCGGCGCAGGTCGGCCGGGACACCTTCCGGCCGCTGCGCACCGTCGATGTCGAGTCCACGGCGGTGCACTTCGAGGCCAAGGTGGGGGGCGCGCAGGTTCTGCAGACGCTGCTCGCCGAACTGCCCGCCGAGCAGGCCCCGGACTTCTGCGTGCTGTTCTCCTCCACCTCGGCGGTGCTGGGCGGACTGGGCTTTGCCAGCTACGCCGCCGCCAACGCCGCGCTGACCGCGATCGCCTGCCGCAACGCCGCCGGTTCGACCCGGTGGATCGCGGCCAGCTGGGACACCTGGGCCAACACCCTGGAGCAGGCCCAGGACGGCACCGGCGCGACGATGCTGGCCCATTCGATGACCAGCGAGCAGGGCCTGAGCGCCTTTGACCGGCTGCTGTCCCAGCCCCGGGCCAGCGTGGTGGTCGCGGCGGCCGGGCTGGACACCCGGCTGCCCCGACTGACCTCGGCGATCGAGGAGCCGGTGGCCAGTGACCGCCGCTTCCCCCGTCCGGAGCTGCCGCAGCCCTACAGCCCGCCGCTGACCGCCACCGAACGAGCGCTGGCCGAGGTCTGGGCCGGCGTGCTCGGTGTCGAGCCGGTCGGAACCCGCGACAACTTCTTCGACCTCAGCGGCAACTCGCTGCTGGCGTTGCAGATGCTGGCGCTGGTCAAGAAGCGCTTCGGCGTCGCGGTCGCCTCGGTGACGCTGTTCGAGGCGCCGACCGTGCACGCGCTCGCGGCGGTGCTGGACCAGCAGGGCGGCGGCCTGGCCAACCGGCCTGCCAGCAGCGTTGCCGGCCAGCCGGTTGCCCGCACCACGACAGCCGTACCCACCGCTGCCAACGGCTCATCGGCCGATGTCCTGCCGGCAGTGCGGCCGGTGCCCCTGGCGCCCGCCGCCCGGACCGCGCCGACCCGCTCACACCGGGCCGGGTCGGCCGTCGATGACGACGACCGGCGGATCGCGGTCGTCGGGATGGCCGGCCGGTTCCCCGGCGCCGGCGATGTCGGCACCTTCTGGCAGAACCTCTGCAACGGCGTGGAGTCGATCAGCTTCTTCTCCGAGGAGGAGCTGCTCGCCTCCGGCGTCAGCAAGCTCGAGCTGTCCCATCCCAGCTATGTGCCGGCTCGTCCGGTGCTCGATGACATCAGCGGCTTCGACGCGGGCTTCTTCGGCATCAGCCCCCGGATGGCGGCGCTCACCGACCCGCAGCAGCGGCTGTTCCTGGAGGTCTGCTGGGAGGCGCTGGAGCAGTCCGGCTACGCCGCGGCAGAACACCGCGGACGGGTCGGGGTGTACGGCGGCGCCAACATCAGCACCTACCTGCTGCAGATGCCTGAAGAGGCGGTGCTGGGCAACGACGTCAGCACCTACGAGATCATCATGGGCAACGACAAGGACGCCCTGACCACGACGGTGTCCTACCTGTTCGACCTCTACGGGCCCAGCGTCGCGGTGCAGACCTTCTGCTCGACCTCGCTGGTGGCCACCCACCTGGCGATGCAGAGCCTGCGCAACGGCGAATGCGAGCTGGCGCTGGCCGGCGGGGTGTCGATCCGGGTTCCGAACAAGGTGGGCCACACCTTCGGCCCCGGCGGCATGGAGTCACCCGACGGTCACGTCCGCACCTTCGACGCCAACGCCCGGGGCAGCATGTTCGGCGACGGCGCGGCCGTGGTCGCGCTCAAGCGGCTGCCCGACGCCATCCGCGACGGCGACCACATCTGGTCGGTGCTGCGCGGCTCGGCGATCAACAACGACGGCGCGCTCAAGGTCGGCTACACCGCCCCGAGCGTGGTGGGCCAGGCCCGGGTGATCGCGGACGCGCTCGCCGACGCCGGTGTCACCGGTGAGGACATCAGCTACATCGAGGCGCACGGCACCGCGACCGAACTCGGCGACCCGATCGAGCTGGCGGCGCTGACCCGCGCCTTCGGCCCGACCACCGACAACCAGTACTGCCCGATCGGATCGGTCAAGACCAACATCGGTCACCTGGACCGCGCGGCCGGGGTGACCGGGCTGATCAAGACGTCGCTGGCGTTGCGTGAGGAGCTGATCCCGGCCAGCCTGCACTACACCAGCCCGAACCCCGAGATCGACTTCGAGAACAGCCCGTTCTATGTCAACAGCAACCTCTCGCCCTGGCGCACCCGGGACGGCCGGCTGCCGATGGCGGGCATCAACTCCCTCGGCATGGGCGGCACCAACGTCCACGTCGTGGTGGAGCAGGCGCCGACCCGCGCGCTGAGCGCGGCGCCGGAGTCGACGGCACGCCGTTACCAGGTGCTGCCGGTGTCCGCGCGGACCGCCGCGGCCGCGGGCCAGGCCTGCGACCGGCTCGCCGCGCATCTGGGCGGGGTGGCCGGCGCCCGGCTGGTCGACGTCGCCTACACCCTGCAGGTCGGGCGCAAGACCTTCGAGCACCGCCGGGTGGCGGTGGCCCAGGACCTGGCCGAGGCGGCCGGAGTGCTGTCCGGTTCGGAGAGCGCCGGCGGCGCGAGCCTGCTGAGCCGGGTGGACGCCGTTCGCGGCCGCCAGCTGGCGATGCTGTTCACCGGCGTCGGCGAGCAGTACCCCGGCATGGTCAGCGAGCTGTACCGCCGCGAGCCGGTGTTCGCCGCCGCGCTGGCGGAGTGCCTGACGCTGCTGAGTCCGGAGTTGCCCGACACCGACCTGCTCGACCTGCTGGCCGGCCCGCGCGGCGCGGTGGCGGGGCTGGCCGCGCTGCTCGGTCGCACCGACTCGACGCAGGACCCGCGGGCCGCTGCTCTGGAGCGCACCGAGGTGGTGCAACCGGCGCTGTTCGCCGTGGAGTACGCGCTGGCGCGCACCTTGCAGGCCTGGGGCGTGCAGCCGCAGGTGATGCTCGGGTACAGCCTGGGCGAGTACGTCGCGGCGTGCCTGGCCGGCGTGCTGTCACTGCCTGACGCCGTGGCGCTGGTGTGCCACCGCGCGAAGCTGATCGCCACCGTCGCGCCCGGCTCGATGATCGCGGTGTCCCTGACCGCCGAGCAGCTGCAGGCCCGGTTCCCGCTGTCCGAGCGGCAACTCGACATCGCCGCCTTCAACGGGCCGCAGGTCACCGTGGTCGCGGGTCCGGTACCGGCCGTGCAGGCCCTGGCCGAGGACCTGCGCAAGGCCGAAGTCCCGTGTCGGCTGCTGAGCACCACCCACGCCTTCCACAGCCGGATGCTGGAGCAGGTGGGCGAGCAGCTCACCAGCTGGGTCGCCGCGAACGTGCGCCTGAACCCGCCGCAGCTGAGCTACATCTCCAACCTGACCGGCGGGTACGCCGAGGCGGACCTGGTCTGCGATCCCGGTTACTGGGCCAAGCACATGTGCCAACCGGTGCAGTTCGCGGCCGGCGCGCAGACCCTGCTCGCCGACCCGGAGCTGGCGGTGCTCGAAGTCGGGCCCGGCCAGTCCCTGGGCGCGCTGATCCGCGGCGCGGGCGCAGAGCCCCGGCAGTGGCCGCTGATCCTGTCGCTGCTGCCGGCCGCCAACGACAACCGCCCGGACGACGCGGTCCTCACCGACGCCCTGGCCCGGCTGTGGCTGCTCGGCGTCGAGCTGGACTGGGTGAGCCACCACGACCGGCAGCCGGGCGCGCAGGAGCCTGAGCTCGACCTCCGGCCCGGCCGGGTGCCGCTGCCGACCTACCCGTTCCAGCGGCAGCGTTACTGGATCGACGGCGCGCCGCGCGGGCTGTCCGGGGCACTGCCGGCAACGGCGCCGGCCCAGTCCGAGCCGGCCTCGCAGGCCCCGTCGGAGATGAGCTTCGACACCATCGCCACGCTGCCCAAGCTGGACGAGGACGAGTGGCTGCATCTGCCGGTGTGGCGCCAGACCGCGCGGCCGGCAGCCGCCGAGCAGCAACCCGGCTTGTGGCTGGTCTACACCCGCGGTGGCACCGCCGACGAGGTGGTGGCCCGGCTGCGCCGGACGCTGCCGAGCACTGCCACGGTGGACGTGGTGCGCCCCGGTGACGGCTACGCCGCCGTCGAGGACGGCTACACCGTGCGGCCGGGCAACGTCGAGGACACCCTGGCGCTGTTGCGCGAGCTGCGCTCAGCCGGCCGCCCGTTGACGCGGGCGGTGCACCTGTGGGCCCTGGAGTCCGCGCCCGATGAGGTGATGCTGTCCCAGGGCGTGCACACCCTGGTGGCGCTGGCCCGCGCGGCCGGCGAGCTGGGCATGGACACCTGGTCGCTGGACGTGGTGGTCTCGGGCACCCAGCAGGTGCTCGACGACGACGTGTCCCGGCCCTACGCCGCGACACTGACCGGCCCGTGCCGGGTGATCCCGCTGGAGTACCCGAACGTCACCAGCCGGTTGGTCGACCTGGACCCGGCTCCGATCATGAGCCCGGCCGCGATCGCCGGCCTGCTGGCCGAACTGCAGAGCCCGCAGGCCGACGCGCTGGTGGCGTTGCGCCACGGCCGTCGCTGGTTGCCCGAGTACCACCGCATGGTGGCCCCGCCGGTCACCCAGGGCGCCGGCGGCGACGTGCTGCGCGAGGGCGGGGTGTACCTGATCACCGGCGGCCTCGGCGGCATCGCGCTGGCGATGGCCGAGCGGCTGGCCCGGGACTACTCCGCCAAGCTGGTCCTGCTGGGCCGCAACGGCCTGCCGGAGCGCTCGCAATGGCCGGCGATCCTGGCCGCGGACCCGGAGTCCGGGAAGGTCGATGACCGCACCCGGCGACGGGTGGCGGCGGTGTCGGGCCTGCTCGAGCACGGCGCCGAGGTCGAGATCGTCACCGGTGACGTCGCCAGCACCGACGACGTCCGCCGGGCTGTCGAGCTGGCTCTGGAACGCTTCGGCGCGCTGCACGGCGTGCTGCACGTCGCCGGCCTGCCGGCGATGGGGCTGATGCAGTTCAAGCGCCCGGCCGAGCTGGATCTGGTGCTGGCCCCGAAGGTCGCCGGCACCCTGGCGATCGCCGACGCGTTGCGGATCGGCAAGCCCGATGAGATCGAGCTGGACTTCCTGGCGCTGTTCTCCTCGATCACCTCGACCACCGGCGGCGGCCCGGGCCAGGTGGACTACTGCTCGGGCAACGCCTTCCTGGACAGCTACGCCTACCAGCTGGCGGCAACCGGCCGCCGGGTGCTGTCGATCAACTGGGGCGAGTGGACCTGGAACGCCTGGGAGGAGGGGCTCACCGGCTACGCCGACACCCTGGCGGACTTCTTCCGCGAGAACCGGGCCCGGATCGGCATCGGCTTCGAGGAGGGCTGGCGCTCGCTGCTGCGGGTGCTGGCCTGTGACGAGCCGCGGATCGTGGTGTCTACCCAGGACTTCGAGACCATGGTCGGTTACAGCTCGAAGTTCACGGTCGCGGCCGTGACCTCGACGGCGATGTCCGGCGGGGGCGGCACCAGGCACCCGCGGCCGGAACTGGTCACCTCCTACCAGGAGCCCAGCGGCGCCGTGGAGACGGCGATCGCTGCCATCTGGTCGGAGTCGCTGCGGCTGGAGCAGGTCGGCGCCGCCGACAACTTCTTCGAGCTGGGCGGCAACTCACTGCTGGGGGTGAGCATCGTGGCCGCGTTGCGCGCCGAGTTCACCTCGGTGGAGCTGCCGCCGCACATCCTCTACGAGGCGCCCACCGTCGCGGCGCTGGGCCGGGTCATCGAGACGGCCCAATCCGGCGACGCGGTGACCGGCGGCTCGGCGAACGGGGACGGCGAGGACGGCAGCCAGGTACGCGCCCAACTACGCAGATCAGGGCTGGAAGCCTCCGCCGGACGCCGCAAGGCACGGCAGGGCCAACAGCAGACCAAGGACCTAACAGGTACGGAGACGGAGCAGTCATGAGTGTGGTCGGAGTTATCGGAGCGGGAGTGATGGGTGTCGGGGTCGCGCAGGCCCTGGCGCAGACCGGGCACGACGTGGTCCTGGTCGACACCAGCGAGCAGATCCTCGCCGACGCGCTGGCTACCATCCGGCGCAACTGCCGGATGAGCCGGCTGCTGGGCGGTCCGGCGATCGACGCCGATCAGGTGCTGGCCAGGATCAGCACGGGGGTGGGCGCCGACGCGGTCGCCAAGGCCGACCTGGTCATCGAGAACGTCCCCGAGGACTGGGCGATCAAGCGCGAGGTGTTCGCCGAGCTGGACGCCGCGTGCGGCCCGGACACCGTCTTCATCGTCAATACCTCGGCGATCCCGATCGCCAAGGTCGCGACCGTCACGAGCCGTCCGGACAAGGTCATCGGGGTGCACTTCATGAACCCGGTGCCGATGAAGCCGACGGTGGAGATGATCCCGGGGTTCCACACCTCGGCCGAGACCATCGAGCGCACCCGGAGCCTGCTCGCCGCCATGGGCAAGAAGGCGGTCGACGTCAAGGACTCCTGCGGGTTCATCTCCAACCGGCTCTCGCACGTGTTCATGAACGAGGCCGCGTACCTGGTGTATGAGGGCGTGGCCACCGCGGAGGCCGTGGACGAGGTGTTCCGCAGTTGCTTCGGGCACCCGATGGGGCCGCTGGAGACGGCGGACCTGATCGGCGTGGACACCGTCCTCTACAGCGTCGAGGTGCTCTACCAGCACTACGCCGACAGCAAGTACCGGCCCTGTCCGCTGCTGCGTCAGATGACCGACGCCGGGCTGCACGGCCGCAAGTCCGGTCGCGGCTTCTACGACTACGCCGGATCCACCGACGTGCCGGCCCGCACGGCCGGCTGAGCACCACCTTCCTACAACCGCTGGTTTTACCGACATAGGAGTCGAAGACAATGTCAGAACACACGAATGCCCAGATTCTCGGTTTCCTGCACAGCCGCTTTCCGCAGGTGGAGATCGGCGAGGACGAGGACATCTTCCAGATCGGGTTCGTGAACTCGCTGTTCGCGATGGAGCTGGTGATGTTCGTGGAGAAGACCTTCTCCGTCACCGTTCCCAACGACGAGCTGCGGATCGACAACTTCCGCACCGTCACCTCGATGTCGGAGCTGGTGCACAGGCTCTCATCCCAACCCGTTGAGGTGTGAGCATGACTGATTCGGTCGTCCTCGCCAAGGATGTCGGCGTGGTTGGCGACCGGGCGTCGGCGCGTGCCTTCGTCGATGCGCACATCTCCCCGTACGCCAACGACTTCGAGCGTGCGGGTCGGCTGCCCGAGGAGCTGCTCGAGCGGATGAGCGCCGCCGGCATGTGGGCGCCGTTCCTGCCCGAGCGGTTCGGCGGCGCCGGCATGGACATGGTGACGTTGGGCCACCTGCACGAAGAGGTGGGTCGCGGTTGCTCCTCGGTCCGCAGCCTGCTCACGGTGCACACCATGGTGGCCTGGGCGCTGCAGCGGTGGGGGAGCGCGGCGCAGTGCGAGCAGTGGGCGCTGCCGCTTGCCACCGGCGCCACCCTCGGGGCGTTCTGCCTGTCCGAGCCTGAGGCCGGCAGCGACGCCACCGGTATCCGGACCAGCGCCGTGGAGTCCGGCGGCGGCTGGGTGCTGGACGGGGTCAAGACCTGGATCACCAATGGCCAGCGGGCCGATCTGTTCCTGGTGTTCGCCCGCACCGCCGGCAGCATCGGCGCCTTTCTGGTGCCGAGGAACACCCCGGGGGTCGAGGTCCGGCCGATTCCGGAGATCCTCGGCACCCGCGGGTCGATGCTCGGCAAGATCACGTTCACCGACGTCCGGCTCGGTCCGGACGCGCTGCTCGGTCCCAGCGGCTTCACCGCCGGCATGATGCTGACCGGCACCCTGGACCTCGGGCGCTACAGCGTGGCGGTCGGCTCGGTCGGGATCATCCAGGCGTGCCTGGAAGCCTGCGCGTCCTACACCAACCAGCGCAGCGTGGGCGGCACGACCCTGCGCAACCTGCAGCTGATCCAAGCCAAGGTCAGCGACATGGTCACCGACGTGCGGGCCGCCCGGCTGCTCTGCGGGGAGGCCGGCCGGCTCAAGGACGCCGGTGAAGCGGCAACCATCATGGCCACCTGGGTGGCGAAGTACTTCGCCTCCACCGCGGCCGCCAAACACGCCTCCGAAGCGGTCCAGATCCATGGCGCGAACGGGTGCGGGCCGGACTACCCGGTCGCGCGCCTGTACCGCGACGCCAAGGTGATGGAAATCATCGAGGGCAGCAACGAAGTCCAGCGGATCACCATCGCTGGCGCGGCATACCGGGAGATGAACCTGTGAGCATTGACCAGCAGAGCACCCTGACTCCTGCCCCACCGGCCGGCAAGCCGGTGCGGGGTCGGATCAAGTGCATCGTGTGGGACCTGGACAACACCCTGTGGGACGGGGTGCTGCTCGAGGACGAGGCGGTCACCCTGCGTCCCTGGGTGGTGGAGCGGATCAAGCGCCTGGATGAGATGGGCATCCTGCAGTCGGTGGCGAGCAAGAACGACCGCGCGGTGGCGATGGCCAAGCTGCGGGAGTTCGGTCTCGATGAGATCCTGCTGTACCCGCAGATCAACTGGAACGCCAAGTCCAGCTCGATCCAGCTGATCGCCAAGGCGCTCAACCTGGGCCTGGACGCGTTCGCCTTCGTCGATGACCAGGAGTTCGAGCGCGCCGAGGTCAACCACGTGTTGCCCGCCCTGACCTGCGTGGACATCCTGGAGCTGGACGAGGCACTGGAGCGCCCGGACTTCCGGCCCCGCTTCCTCACCGACGAGTCGGCCCAGCGGCGCGAGATGTACCGCGGCCAGATCGCCCGGGACGAGCTGGAGGAGGAGTTCGTCGGCACCAACGACGAGTTCCTGGCCAGCCTGGAGATGTGCTTCACCCTCGAGCGCGCCAAGCGGCAGGACCTGCAGCGCGCCGAGGAGCTCACGGTGCGCACCAACCAGCTGAACTCCACCGGGCACACCTACTCCTACGACGAGCTCGACGCCGTGCGCGAGTCGCCGGATCACCTGTTGCTGGTCGCCTCGCTCACCGACAAGCTCGGCAGCTACGGCAAGATCGGGCTCGCGCTGGTGGACAAGGGCGAGAAGGTCTGGAAGCTGCGGATGATGCTGATGTCGTGCCGGGTGATGTCGCGCGGCGTGGGCATGGTGATGCTGAACCACATCATGACCCTGGCCAAGGAAGCCGGCGTCGCCCTGCACGCCGACTTCGTCGAGACCGGCCGCAACCGGATGATGCAGATCACCTATGCCTTCGCGGGCTTTCGCGAGGTGAGCCGGGACGGCAACCTGGTGGTGCTGGGCGCTGACCTCGACGCGTTGCAGGAGCCGCCGCCCTACGTCCGGCTCGAGATCCTCACGTGACCCGGGCCGCCCAGCAGACCAGCCGCTGGCTGCCCTTGCACGCCTTTCCTGATCTCGGTGGCCTGCCGCTGTTCTGCCTTCCGCACGCCGGTGGCGGCGCCTCGGCGTACCGGGCCTGGCTGGGCCGGTTGCCCGGCGTCGACGTGCTGCCGGTGCAGCCGCCCGGGCGGGAGGCGCGGCTGCGGGATGCTCCCTACGAGCAGATGGCGCCGCTGGCCGCCGACCTGGCCGGCGTGATCACCGAGGCCGCGGCCGGCCGCCCGTTCGCCGTCTACGGCCACAGCCTCGGCGCGCTGGTGGCGTTCGAGACGCTGCGCGAGATCCGGCGGCGGGGCGGCGAGCAGCCGGTCCAGCTGTTCGTCTCCGGCTGCGTCGCGCCGCATTGCCCGATCGAGGACGGTCCACCGGTGACGGGGATGACCCAGCCGCAGCTGGTGCAGATGCTGCGCCAGCTCGGCGGCACCCCGGATTGGCTGCTCGCCGATCCCGAGGTGCTGCAGATGATCCTGCCCGCGGTCCGGGCCGATTTCAGCGTGAAAGAGACCTACTCCTACCAGCCGGAGCCCCCGCTGGACGTGCCGGTGACCGTGCTGTCCAGCACCGCGGACCCCCGCGCGCCGCACGAGTGGCAGCAGCGGTGGCACGAGCAGACCAGCGCCGGCTTCGCCCTGCACACCCTGCCGGGCGGCCATTTCGCGGTCTTCGAGCGCTCCGAGGTGGCCCTGGGCCACGTCGCCGGGGCGTTGCGCGGCTGGTTGTAGGCCTCGCAACTGTCACTTTGGTGACACTGGCAACTATCGGCCACGCGGCGGGTCTGTCGACCCACCTACTTCTCTGGGACCATTCAGGTACCGGGGCCTGACACTGATGTGCTGTGCGGAGGACGAAACATGTTCGCTTGGTGGGGAACGGTCATTGGCAGGCTCAGGTGGTTGGTACTGGTCCTGACACTGGGTTTCGTCGCATTCTCAGGGGTCTGGGGCATCGGGGTGTTCGACGCGCTGTCCGACGACTCCAGCCTGGACAACCCGGCAAGTGAGTCCCAGCGCATCAATGAGCGGGTGCTGGCCGAGGTCGGACCGCAGCACACCGACTTCATCGCGCTCTACTCCAGTGACACCCTGTCGGTCGAGGATCCGCAATTCCGCGGCGCGGTAGAGGCGGTCGCGACCCGGCTGCAGGCCTCGCCGGCGGTGGCCGAGGTGAACTCCTACTACAGCACCGGCTCGCCTTCGATGGTGTCGACCGACAAGCGCCAGACCTACCTGGCGATCCGGTTGTCATCCGAGGCCTCCGACGATGACGAGACGGAGATCCGCGACAATCTCGCGGCCACCGGTCTGCGCACCCAGGTGGGCGGCCAGACCGCCGTCGACCTCGACATCGACGGCCAGATCCCCAGTGACATCGCGCGGGCCGAGATGATCGCGATGCCGATCCTGCTGCTGCTGCTGCTCGTAGTCTTCGGCAGCGTGGTCGCGGCTCTGATGCCGGTGCTGATCGGCGCCGTCGCGGTGCTCGGCGCGTTCGCGCTGGTCCGGGTGATCACCATGTTCACCGATGTGTCGATCTTCTCGATCAACATCATCACCATCCTGGGCCTGGGACTGGCCGTGGATTACGGGCTTTTCATAGTCAGCCGGTTCCGCGACGAGCTGGACGCCAACGCGAGCGTCGAGCAGGCCCTGGCCCGCACGATGGCCACTGCCGGGCGGACCGTGGTGGTCTCCGGCGTGCTGGTGATGCTGGCGCTGTCCAGCCTGATGATCTTTCCGCAGGTGTTGCTGCGCTCGATGGGCCTGGGCGGCGCGGCCGCCGTCCTGGTGGCGATGGTGGCCAGCCTGACGGTGCTGCCGGCGCTGCTGGCGGTGCTCGGCCACCGGGTCAACGCGCTCAGGTTGCCCTGGGCGCGCAAGCGGGGGGTTGCGAGCGTGACCGGAGCGGTCGCGGCCGGCGCCGGCCGCGCGCTGCAAGACGGCCGGTGGGCCCGGATCGCCGGACAGGTGATGCGCCGGCCGGTGCTCTACCTGATCGGCGTGGTCGCCTTGCTGGCCGTGTTGACCATGCCGTTCCTGGGCATCCGCTTCGGCGGCATCGACGAGCGGATGCTGCCGCCCGGCACCGAGAGCCAGGTGGTGTCGGCCCGGCTGGCCGCCGACTTCCCGAACGGCACCATCCGGCCCATCCGGGTGCTGATCAGCTCTGCCGCGCCGGAAGCGGCGGCGGCCTTCAGGCAGCAGGTCGATAGCGTCCCCGGGGTCACCGACATCGCGGTGGCGGCGCAGCAGGGTGGGTCCACCTTGTTGACGGTCAGCTATGCCGGTGACGCCAGCAGCGAACCCGCGCGCCAGATCGTCTCCTCGATCCGTGACCTGCCGGCGCCGCCGGGCGCGCAGGTGATGGTGGGCGGGTCCACCGCGAGCGTGATGGACCAGCTCGACTCGCTGACCGAACGGCTGCCGTGGATGGCGTTGCTGGTCGCCCTGATCACCTTCGTGGTGCTGACAGTGGCGTTCGGCTCGGTGGTGGTCCCGCTCAAGGCCATCGTGATGAACGTGGTGTCGCTGGGCGCGGCTTTCGGCGCGGTGACCTGGATCTTCCAGGACGGCCACCTGTCCGGGCTGTTCAACTTCATCCCGACCGGATACGTCGAGTCCAGCCAGCCGATCCTGATGGTGGCGATCCTGTTCGGATTGTCCATGGACTACGAGGTGTTCCTGCTCTCCCGGGTCCGCGAGAACTGGGATGAGCTCGGCGACAACACCGAGGCGGTGAAGAGCGGGGTGCAGCACACCGGCTGGCTGATCTCCACCGCCGCCGTGCTCCTGTGCGTGGTGGTCGGCAGCTTCGCGACCTCGGGCATCACCTTCATCAAGATGATCGGCGTCGGGATGGTCGTGGCGCTGCTGGTCGACGCCACGCTGGTGCGGCTGATACTGGTGCCGGCCACCATGCGCCTGTTGGGCCGGTACAACTGGTGGGCGCCGTCGTTCGTGCAGGCGCTCTACGGCCGGTACGGCGTCAAGGAGACCCTGCCGCCGCAGGAGGCGACCGAGCCGACGGCACGCCCGGAGTCAGACCTGGCGTTGCACCGACACTGATCGGCTTCGCGCCACGGCGCGCGGCAACAGATCAGCGGTGTGCCGCACCGATCAGCGTTGTGCCACAACGGGAAAGCCCGGCGGATGGCCGGCTCCCGCGGTCAGCGCCGGCGGCGGGCCGCTGAGTCGCGCCGCTGGGCGGCCGCCGTGCGGCGGTTCCGCCCGATCACCGTCACCCCGATCGAGACTCCGAGCAGCGCGGCGCCGCTGGGGCCGGCCACCCAGGCGGGCCAGAAGTACTTCAGGTCCCCGGCCGCGCTGACCATGGCCCAGATCACCACGTTGATCAGGACCGCGCTCAACCAGATCGTCCAGAGCACCTTGAGGGCGATGGGCAGATCCCGGATGAAGCCGGCGGACGTGTCGGACAACCGCGGCGCGGGCGCGGGTGGCGGCGCGGGCCGCTTGGCGGCCGGCAGGTCGGCGGCCACCTCGGCAAGCTCGGCGTAGGTGCGCGCCTGGTAGGCCTGGGCCACCCGCTCGTTCCACTCGACCAGCCCGAGCCGGCCCTCGTCGACGGCGGTTCTGAGCTGATCGACGACTGCCTGCCGATCGCTGTCCGAGGCACGCACGCCGCCGGCCGGACGGGGCTCAGGTGACTGGTCCATTGGAAGTTCCTCCGCACGGTATGGGTAAAGCCAGTTCGCGGGGAGCCGCACCCTGAGGTGAGCGGCGCCGAGCACTGCAGCGATGATATCGACTCGACGGCGGCCGCCGGGCCACGCCGGCGCTGACAGGTAGCGGTCAGCGCCCGGACCAGCCACGCCGATGGCCTAAATTCTCAGACCACTTCTTGCCAATAGCGGTATCCCGCGGGCTTCCCTATCTTAGGAATTGCTCCTGGCAGATCACTTGATCGCCGCAGTACCGCCGAAGCACATTCGTGCGGCCCTAGCACCGATTTGGCGATGACGAGACGCCGCCATCGTCGGTGCACTTACCTGGGATGTGACACCTTGCTCGAAGTTCTGGACTTGACTAAACGTTACGGCGCAGTGACCGCGCTCGACGGGTTCAGCTTGCAGGTGGCCTCGGGCGAGATCGTCGGGCTCGTGGGCCACAATGGCGCGGGCAAGACCACTTTCGTGGAGATCGCCTCGGGCCTGGTCCGTCAGGACAGCGGCACGCTGACCATCAACGGCAGGCTGCCGGCGCAGGCCCGCGGCCAGGTCGGGGTGACACCGCAGCACATCGGCCTGTACCCCTCGATCACCGTGCGCGAGCACCTTGACCTCTTCGGCCGGCTCGCCGGCCTGCGCCGCGAGGCGCTCACCAACGCCATCGACGAGCTCGCGGTCGCGCTGCGGCTGACCGAGATCATGGACCGGCGCACCGGCGTGCTGTCCGGTGGTCAGCAGCGCCGTACCCAGGCCGCCACCGCCCTGATCCACCGGCCCTCGGTGTTGCTGCTGGACGAGCCGACCGCGGGCGCGGATCAGGAGACCCGGCAGGCGATGCTCGATGTCGTCAAGCAGCGGGCCGGTGAGGGCGCCGCGGTGGTCTACACCACCCACTACCTGCCCGAACTCACCGAGCTGCAGGCCACCATCGCCGTCATCCGCGCCGGGCGCATCGTCGCCAGGGGCAGTTATGACGAGCTGGTCCGGGGACTCCCGGGCGAGGTACGGGTGATCTTCGAGGACGAGGAGGACCTGCGGGTCTCCACCACCGAGCCGACCGTCACCCTGATCGAACTGCTCAGCTCCACCGACCGCCCGATCAGCGCGGTCGAACTACGTAACGCATCGCTCGACGATGTCTACCGGTCCCTGGCGGTCAACAATGCTTCTTGACACCCCGGCTGCTGCCGGCCCGATGGCCGGCCTGCGTGGCTCGGTCTACCGGATCTCGGCGATCACGCGGCACAACCTGACGATCCGGCTGCGCGACCCGGGCCAGATGATCAGCTACATCGTGATGCCGATGGTCCTGATGGTGGTGCTCAAGCCGCTCTACACCAGGGCGGTCGAGGGCGGCGCGGTGCAGGTGGTCACCGGCCTGCTGGTGATGTTCTCGGTCTTCGCGATCGCCATCGCCGGCAACTCGATCCTGGTCGAGCGGCAGTGGCACACCTGGGACCGGCTGCGCCAGAGCCGCGCCTCGGCGACCGAGATGCTGCTGGGCAAGACCCTTCCGATCTTCGCGGTGATGCTGCTGCAGCAGAGCTTGCTGTTCTGCTACGGCTGCCTGGTCATCGGGATCCCGTGGCCGCGCTCGCCCCACTACGTCGCGCTCGCCATCTTCGTCTGGACCTTCTCCTTGCTGGCCATGGGCGCCGCGCTTGCCACGGTCGCCCGCAGCCTGGGCGAGCTCGGCGTGATCTCGGACGTGGGCGCGCTGGTGCTGAGCTCGCTCGGCGGCGCTCTGGTGCCGTTGAGCATCCTGCCGGGTTGGGCCGGAACGCTGGCCCACATCTCTCCGGGGTACTACGCGCTGTCGATGTTCCAGGCCGCGGTCCGCGGTGACACCCGCGACGTGCTGGTGCCCGCCGCGATCCTGATGGGGCTGGGCCTGCTGGCCGGCGTGTACGCGGTGCGGCGGCTGGCTCGCGGATGGGGCCGAACCCGCCTGCTGTAGCCCGCCGGGCTGTCACCTCAACGGGCGATCCCGGACCCGTCCACCATGCCGAAGCGCGAGACGTCACATCTGGCCAGATGTGCGGTGATCGTTACTGATAGGGGCCGTGTTCCATGGAGCAGCACACCGTTCACACCGACGCGATGCCGTCGCCCCGTGAGCCAGAGATCGCGATCATCGGGATGTCCGGGCGATTTCCCGGAGCCGATGACGTCCACGACTTCTGGCGCAACATCAGCAACGGGGTCGAGTCGTTCACCCAGTTCACCGACGAGGACCTGCTGCTGGCCGGCGAGGACCCCAAGGTCTTCAACAACCCCGACTACGTGCGCTCGCGCCCGATCCTCAATGACATCCGGGGCTTCGACGCCAGCTTCTTCGGCGTCAGCCCCCGCGAGGCCACCCTCGCCGACCCGCAGCAGCTGATCTTCACCGAGTGCGTCTGGGAGGCGCTGGAGGCATCGGGTTACGGCACCCCGGAAGGCCGCGGCACCGTAGGGGTGTTCGCCGGCATGAACATCAGCACCTACCTGCTCACCCGGCCCAACGCCTTCCAGCTCAGCGTGGAGATCGACGGCCTGATGGCCGGCAACGACAAGGACGCGCTGGCCACCAACGTCTCCTACCGGCTGGACCTCAGAGGTCCCAGCCTGACGGTGCAGACGTTCTGCTCCACCTCGCTGGTCGCGGTGCACCTGGCCTGCGCGAGCCTGCGCCGCGAGGAATGCGACGTGGCCCTGGCCGGCGGCGTGTCGATCCGGGTTCCGGACCGGACCGGTTACCTCTACCACGAGGGCAACCAGGCATCGCCTGACGGGCACGTGCGGACCTTCGACGCCGACGCGCACGGCAGCATGTTCGGCGACGGGGTGGCCGTGGTGGCGCTCAAGCGCCTGGACCAGGCGATCGCCGACCACGACACCGTGCTGGCCGTCATCCGGGGCTCGGCCATCAACAACGACGGCGCCCTGAAGTTCAGCTACCAGGCGCCCAGCCTGGACGGCCAGCGCCGGTGCGTCACCTCGGCCATCGCCAACGCCGGCGTGCGCCCGTCCGACATCTCCTACGTCGAGGCGCACGGCACCGCGACCGAGGTGGGGGACCCGATGGAGGTCGCCGCCCTGACCAGCGCCTTCGGAGCCACCGCTGACAAGCAGTACTGCCTGCTCGGATCGGTGAAGCCCAACGTCGGCCACCTGGACCGGGCCTCCGGTGTCACCGGCCTGATCAAGGTGGTGCAGTCGTTGCAGCACGAGCTGATCCCGGGCACGTTGAACTTCCAGACCCCCAATCCGGAGATCGACTTCGACAACAGCCCGTTCCGGGTCACCGCCCAGCCCACCGCCTGGCCGCGCACCGCTGAGCGTCCCCGGGTCGCCGGGCTGAGCTCGCTGGGCACCGGCGGCACCAACGCGCACGCGATCATCACCGAGAGCCCGACCAGCCCGGTACGCGCGACGCGGTCCCGGCGCTGGCAGGTGCTGCCCATCTCGGCCCGCTCGGCCGCCGCGCTCGAGCAGGCCCGCGACCGGCTCGCCCAGCGCCTGGAAGGTTCTTCTGACCTCGACCTCGGCGATGTCGCCTACACCCTGCAGGTGGGGCGCAAGGTCTTCAGCCACCGCAAGGTGCTGCTCGCCGACACGGTCACCGGCGCGGTCACCGGCCTGGGCGATCCCACCCGGCTGCTCGGCCGGGTCGACGGCACCGCCGGGCGCAAGGTCGGCCTGCTGATCGCCGGAGTCGGCGAGCAGTACCCCGGCATGGTCGCGCAGCTGTACGCCGATGAGCCCGAGTTCCGCGCCGAGGTCGACGAGTGCGTCGCAATCCTGGGCCTCACCAACCCTGCCCAGCTGTCCGACGTCTTCACCGACAGCGCCCAGCCCAGCGGCGCCGGTGACCTGGCCAGGATGCTGGGCCGCGAGGGCCCGCAGGCCGCCCGGCAGCCCACCCCCGACGCCCACCTGATCCAGCCGGCGGTCTTCGTCGCCGAGTACGCCCTGGCACGCCAGCTGATGCGCTGGGGCCTGCAGCCGGAGCTGATGCTCGGCTACAGCCTGGGGGAGTACGTCGCAGCCTGCCTGTCCGGCGTGCTGTCCCTGCCGGACGCGCTGAGCCTGGTCGCCTACCGGGCCAAGCTGATCGCCTCGCTCCCCGAGGGCGCGATGCTAGCCGTGGCCGCCGACGAGGTCCGGTTGCGGGCCGTGCTGGGCAGCGGCTTCGACGAGCTGGACGTGGCGATCCGCACCGGCTCGCAACTCGTGCTCGCCGGCCCGATCGAGGCGGTGGACGCCGCCGCGCAGAAGCTGCTCACGGCTGAGATCAGCTGCCAGCGACTGCAGACCAGCCACGCCTTCCACTCCCGGATGCTGGCTCCGGCCGCGGCCGAACTGGTCGGCTGGATCGCCGACAACATCACCCTCAACGCCCCTCGCATCGACTACCTCAGCAACGTGACCGGTCAGCTGGCGACCGAGGCCCTGGTCACCGATCCGGAGTACTGGGCCAAGCACATGTGCCAGACGGTCGAGTTCGGCGCCGGGCTGGCCAACCTGCTGGCCGCCGGCGAGTTCGCGCTGGTCGAGATCGGACCCGGTCAGACCCTCGGCGCGCTGACCCGCGGCCACCCGGACTGCAAGCAGAGCCAGTGGCCGCTGATCCTGCGCACGCTGCCGGGCGCCGCTGATCGCGGAAACTCGCTGCTCAGCCTGACCGAGGCGGTCGCCCGGCTGTGGCTGACCGGCGTGCCGATCGACTGGGCGAGCCTGCACGGGATCGGGCAGAAGGGCAGCGAGGCGGCCGAGCTCTGGCAGCCCGGCCGGGTGCCGCTGCCGACCTACCCGTTCGAGCACCAGGACCACTGGCTGGAGGCCGAGCCCACCACCGGACCCACCGCCGCCGGACCGAACTTCGACGCCGATGACGCGGTCAGCGTGCTCAACGCGCTGCCGCTGCTGCCCGACACCGAGTGGATCAGCGTGCCGCTCTGGCGGCAGAGCACTCCTCGACCGCCGCGTGCCGAGGCGGCTCGCTGGCTGGTCTTCACCGACGACGGCGTCGCCGACGCCATCGCCGACACCCTTCGCAAACAACTGGAAAGCACCGGGGCGCAGGTGGTCTTCGCCCGCCCCGGCGAGCGGTTCTCGGTGAGCGGCGACGGCATCGTGCTGCGTCCGGGCTCGCCGCAGGACGCCACCGCGGCCTTGCTGCACCTGACCGAGTCCCAGCTCGCGCCGCAGCACGTGGTGCACCTGTGGACGGCGCAGGACGGCGAGGCCGGCGGCCCTGACGCCACCGCGCGCACCCTGGAGCGGGGCCTGCACACGCTGGTCGCGTTCGCCCGGGCTGCCGGTGACATCGGCCTGGAGCCCTGGCTGCTCGACGTGGTCAGCATCGGCAGCCACCGGGTGCTGCCCGGCGACGAGGTGCTGCCCGAGCGCGCCACCGTGCTGGGCCCGTGCCGGCTGATCCCGGTGGAGTACCCGAAGGTGCAGACCCGGCTGATCGACATCGACCTGGCGACGGCCACCAGCTCGCCGGTGGCCCTGCTGGCCGAGCTGCGCGCCGAGCCGGCCGACCAGGTGGTGGCCCTGCGCGGCGGGCGCCGCTGGGTGCCGGAGTACGAGGTGCTCGACGCCGCCAGCGCCACCGACCCGGCGGCCGCGGTCCGCGTCCGGCAGGGTGGCAGCTACCTGGTCACCGGTGGCCTCGGCGGTATCGGCCTGGCCATGGCAGAGCGGCTGGCCGCGGATTACCAGGCCCGCCTGGTGCTGCTGGGCCGCACGCCGGTGCCGCCGCAGGAGCAGTGGTCGGCGATCCTGGCGTCCCCGAACACCGCGGCCGAGGTCCGCCGCCGGCTGGAAGGCCTGCAGCGACTGCACAGCTACGGGGTCGAGGTGATCACCGTCGCCGGTGACGTCTCCAACCTCGCCGACGTCAAGGGCGCGGTGGACGCCGCTGTCCAGCGGTTCGGCCGGCTCGACGGCGTGCTGCACTGCGCCGGCGTTCCGGCAGCCGGGCTGATGCAGTTCAAGACCGCCTCCGACATCGCCAAGGTGCTGGCCCCCAAGGTGGCCGGCTCGCTGGCCATCGCCGAAGCCGTGCGAGGGCTTTCACTCGACTTCATCGCGCTGTTCTCCTCCACGACGTCGGTCACCGGTGGCGGCGCGGGTCAGGTCGACTACTGCGCTGCCAATGCCTACCTCGACGCCTTCGCCCAGAGCGAGCCGATCCCGGGCTGCCTGGTGAGCGCGATCGACTGGGGCGAGTGGACCTGGAACGGCTGGACCACCGGCCTGGAGAACTACGACGAGGGATCCATCCAGTTCTTCCAGGACTACCGGGCCAGGTTCGGGGTCTCCTTCGACGACGGCTGGCAGACGCTGCAGCGGGTGCTGGCCGCCGGTCAGACCCACGTGGTGATCTCCACCCAGGACTTCCCGACCCTGGTCAAGATGAGCCGGCGGTCCTCGATCGCCAGCCACTCCGCCACGGTGAAGAAGGCCCGGGACGCCCTCGGCCGCTCGCCCCGTCCGGAGCTCTCCACCTCCTACGTCGAACCGCAGTCCGTGGCCGAGCAGGCGATCGCCGGGGTCTGGGGCGAGGCCCTGGGCCTGGAGCAGGTCGGCGTGCACGACAACTTCTTCGAGCTCGGCGGCAACTCACTGATCGGCATGGAGATCATCGCCGAGGTGCGCAAGGCGTTGGAGATCGCCTACCTGCCGCCGCACCTGCTCTACGAGGCGCCCACCGTGGCGGCGCTGGCGGCAGCCGCGACCGCCGGACAAGAAACCGATGACCAGCAAGACCCACAGGCCACGCAGGCCGATGACCAGCAGAGGTCTCGGATCGAGCAGCGGCGCAGCACGCTTCGGAGCAGGAGAATGCCATGACGGAAACGGACTACAGCTCGGCGATCGCACTCATCGGGATGTCCGGCCGGTTCCCCGGCGCGCGCAGCGTCGATGAGCTCTGGCGCAACGTCCTCGCCGGAGTTCCGGGCTTGCGCGAGTTCAGCCACGAGGAGCTGACCGCGGCCGGCATCGATCCCGGCCAACTGGCCGACCCGCGCTACGTCCGGGTCGGTGGCTCGGTCAGTGACGCCGACCTCTTCGACGCCGCGGTCTTCGGGATCAACCCGCGCGAGGCCGAGACGATGGACCCGCAGCACCGGCTGTTCCTGGAGTGCTCCTGGGAGGCGATCGAGAGCGCCGGCTACTGCCCGACCGGCACGCCCGGCCAGGTGGCGGTCTTCGGTGGCTGCGGCTTTCCGGACTACATCGTGCAGAACATGGAGGCGCTGGCCTCCGAGCCCGGCGGCGCGTTGCTGCTGGCGGTAGGCAACGAGCGTGACTCGCTGGCCTCGCTGGTCTCCTACAAGCTCGGCCTGCGCGGCCCGGCGATAGCGGTGCAGACGTTCTGCTCCACCTCGATGGTGGCCGTGCACCTGGCCTGCCAGAGCCTGCTCACCTACGAGTGCGACATCGCGGTGGCCGGCGGCGCCTACATCCCGCTGCCCCAGCCCTCGGGCTACCTCTACGTGCAGGGCGGCATCACCTCGCCGGACGGCATCGTCCGCAGCCTGGACTCCGAAGCCAACGGCACCGTGATGGGCAGCGGCGTCGGAGCCGTCACCCTCAAGCGGATGTCGGAGGCGCTCGCCGACGGCGACATCATCCACGCGGTGATCCTCGGCTCGGCGGTCAACAACGACGGCCGGGTCAGGGCCGGTTACACCGCGCCCGGGGTCGAGGGCGAGGCCGAGGTGATGGAGCTGGCGATGGGCGTCGCCGGGGTGAAGCCCGACACCATCGGTTACGTCGAGTGCCACGCCACCGGAACCACCCTGGGTGACTCGATCGAGCTGTCCGCCCTGAACCGGGCCTTCGCCCTCGATCGCGAATCCCCTTGCGTGCTCGGCACCCTCAAGCCCAGCATCGGCCACCTGGACCGCGCCTCGGGCGTCACCGGGCTGATGCGCGCGGCGTTGAACGTCAAGCACGGCGTGCTGCCGGCCACTCCCAACTACCAGAGCCCGAACCCGGCGCTGGCCACCGCCCAGGACCGGTTCACGGTGCTCACCGAGCACCAGGCGTGGCCTGAGGGAGCGCATCCCCGCCGCGCCGGCGTCAACTCCTTCGGCCTGGGCGGCACGAACGCCCACGTCATCCTGGAGGAGCCGCCGACCCGGCCGGCTCGCCCGCACCGGGACGGGCCGCACCTGCTGACCTTCTCAGGGCTGGAGGACAAGGCGCTCAACGAGATCGGCGAGAACCTGCGCCAGTACCTGATAGCCAATCCGGACGCCGACCTCGCCGACGTGGCGTACACGCTGCAGGTCTCGCGCGGGGCGTTCGCGCTGCGCCGGGCCGTGGTGTGCCAGGACAGCGCCGACGCCCTGGAGGCACTCGCCGACTCGACCCGCTGGATCGAGGGCAAGACCCAGCGGCGCAACCCGAAGGTGCGGCTGCAGGCCGGCGACTCCCAGCCCGAGGGTTGGTGGGCCGAGCTGGCCTCGGTCGCCGACCGGCTGCGAGGCGCCGCCGGCGACAGCGCGGTTGACCGCGACAGCGCGCTCGGCAAGCTCGCCGCCGCGCTGACCGGCCTGGGCGTTCGACTGACCCAGGACGAGGCCGAGGACTCCGGCACGGTCGAGGAGGTGCTGGTCGCTCCCAGCAATGACGGCGAGTCAGCCGCCGGGTGGCTGCTGGCCACCCTTGCCCGGCTGTGGCAGGCCGGCAGCAGCATCGACTGGCCGACGCTGCACCAGGGCGAAGGGCGCCGCCTCGAGCTGCCCACCTATGCCTTCCAGCGCCGGCGGTACTGGGTCGAGACCAAGACCAAGGTCGAGATCCCGAACGTCTGGTGGTCAGCTCCCACCACCCTGACCCGGAGTTTCGACCGCTCGCAGTGGACCTATCAGCCCACCTGGCAGTTGCAGCCACGACGGGTCGCCAACCTCGACGAGCAGCTGCGGCTGGCCGGACCCTGGTTGGTGCTGTCGGCAGAGGCCCGGGGCGAGGCGCTGATCCAGCGGCTGGAGGCCGCCGGCGCCGAGGTGACCGCGGTCCGTCCGGGCCAGAGCTTCGAGCGCGACGACGCCGGCAACGTGCGGATCGCGCTGGACGCCCCGCAGGACATGGCCGAGCTGATCAGCTCGCTGCTGGTAAGCCCCCGGGTCATCGTGCACGGGTTCAGCCTGGCCAGCTCCGAGGCCGATCCGGCCGATCCGATCGGGCACTTCGAGGCCGAGCAGGAGCGCGGATTCCACTCGGCGCTCTCGCTGGCCCGCCAGCTCGTGGACGACAGCGGCACCGCGCCGCGCACCGAACTGGTGCTGCTGACCTCAGGAGCGGTCGGTGTGCTCGGCTCGGACCTGCTGCACCCCGAGCACTCCAGCCTGGCAGCGCTGGCTCCCAGCCTCGCGCAGGAGAACCCCCGGCTGCGCAGCCGGTGCATCGACGTCGACGAGGCGCCTCGGCTCAACGCCGGCGCCCTGGTCCGGATGGCCGATGAGGTGCTGGCCGCGACGGTGACCGCCCACGAGGGCCCGGTCGCTGTCCGGGCCGGCCAGACCTGGCTGCGTCGCTATCAGCCGCTGCCGCTGGAGGAGCCGACAGAGCTCGACGCCCCGGTCGGCGAGGGTGACACCGTGCTGATCACCGGCGGTCTCGGCGACGTCGGCCTGGTGATCGGGCGGCACCTGGCAAGCCGCTACCACTGCAACCTGGTGCTGACGGCGCGCTCGCCGCTGCCGCCGCGCGAGCAGTGGCAGCAGTTCCTGGCAGAGGTGCCCGAGGGCGGCGAGCGAACAGCCCGCCACATCACCAGCATTCTCGATCTGGAAGAGCGCGGCGCGCAGGTGATCGCCATGTCGGCCGATGTCGCCGACCGCGACCAGATGCAGGCCGTCGTCGACGCCGCGGTCGAGCGCTTCGGCCGGATCGACGTGGTGGTGCACGGCGCCGGCGTGCAGGACGGCCGGTTCTTCAACTTCGCCCACCTGTCCGACCGGGCCAGCTGCGACGCTCATTTCGCCGCCAAGGTCACCGGCTTCCACGTGCTGCAGCAGGTGCTGGGCGACCAGGCGCTGGACCGGCGGATCACCATGTCCTCGCTGGCCGCCGTGCTCGGTGGCATGACGCTCGGGCCCTACGCCTCGGCCAACGCCGCGCTGGACGCCTACTGCCAGGTGGCCCGGGCCTCCGACGCCGGGCGCTGGATCACGATCGACTGGGACACCTGGAACATCGACCCGGACCGGTTGAAGGGGCACAGCCAGGGCGTCACCGACTACGCGATGGTGCCCGCCGAGGCACTCGACGTGTTCGAGCGCACCCTGGCGGCCGGCGCGCATGTCGGCCAGCTGGTCATCTCCACCGGCCCGCTGGGCACCCGGCTGGACAAGTGGGTCACCGGAGACCTGCACGGCGGTGACGACGACGCGGTGGCCGATGACCGCGAGCGCTACCCGCGTCCGGAGCTCGACACCCCGTTCACAGCGCCGCGGGAAGGCACCGAGGCCACCCTCGCCGAGATCTGGTCGCGGGCCCTGGGCATCGAGCCGATCGGCGCCGACGACAACTTCTTCGAGCTCGGCGGCCACTCGCTGATCGCCATCGATCTCACCGCCCGGATCCGCAAGGCGCTCAACGCCGCCATCCCGGTCACCGGACTGCTGGAGTGCCCCACCGTCCGGCAACTCGCCCAGCTGATCGACTCACCGCCGGCGCCGGCGACCGATCAGGCGCCAGCGGCTGATGAGGCACCGTCGGCTGATGAGGCACCGTCGGCTGATCAGGCACCGGTGACCGGTCAGGCGCCGTCGGCCGAGCTCGGGAGCAATGACAGGGCGGACTCAGATGAGAGCGCCTGAGTACGTCCGCACCGTCCAGTCCTTCGCCCGCCGCGAGCTGATCGGGCAGGAGCAGCAGTTGGATTCCCGGGCGCTGCCGCCCGAGGTGCTCTACCAGCGCTTCGCCGAGACCGGGCTCGGCAACTGGTGGGTGCCCAAGGAGTACGGCGGCCTCGGCTTCGGCCTGCAGGAGAGCGTCAAGATCGTCACCGAGCTGGCCTACGGCGACGCCGGCGCGGCGTTCACGCTCTTCATCCCGGTGCTCACCACGAGCATGCTGGGCTGGTACGGCAGTGACGAGCTCAAGGACGCCCACCTGAACAGGATGGTCGCCGAGAACGGTTGCGCCGCCACGCTGGGCAGCGAG
The DNA here is from genome assembly GCA_036389035.1 of Jatrophihabitans sp. NCBI lineage: Bacteria > Bacillati > Actinomycetota > Actinomycetes > Jatrophihabitantales > Jatrophihabitantaceae > Jatrophihabitans > Jatrophihabitans sp. The sequence continues at coordinate 92,413 of DASVQQ010000001.1, read as the reverse complement.
CACGCGGCCGGCAGCGAGCTGGCCCGGATCACCACCACCGTGCGTCGCGAGGGTGACAGCCTTGTCCTCAACGGGAAGAAGGCATTCTCCACCGACGCCGACTTCGCGCAGTTCCTCATCGTGCTGGCCAGGGTGGAGGGCAGCACCTCGGAGTTCCTGACCGTGCTGGTGCCGCGCGAGACCGCGGGGATCACCGTCGACAAGCGCTGGGACATGATCGGCCTGCGCTCCTCGGGGACCTACCAGATCAGCCTCACCGACTGCCGGGTGCCGGCCGGCAACGCGTTGAAGGGAAACGGCCTGCGATTGCTGGAGGTCGGCCTGAACGCCAGCCGGATCCTGATTGCCAGCACCGCGCTGGGCATCGCCCGCCGGGTGCGCGACGTCTGCATGGATTACGCCAAGACCAAGTCAGTCAAGGGCGCGCCACTGGCCAACAACCCGGTTTTCGCCGCCAAACTCGGCCAGTTCGAGATGCTGATCGAGGTGATGACCAACCAGTGCGAGGCGGCGGCCCGTGACTATGACGCGATCGCGAGCCGGCCGGACGCCGGTGAGGAGTTCCTGCGGGTGGGCACCCTGAAGTCGGCGCTGACCACCAAGATGTTCTGCGGGCAGACCGGCTGGCAGATCGCCTCAGCCGCTTCGGAGATGTTCGGCGGCCTCGGCTACACCCATGAGGCGGTCATCGGCAAGCTGGTGCGCGACGTGCGGTACGTGTCCATCGTGGAAGCCGGCGACGACGTGCTGCGCGATCTGATGTTCAACCGCTACGTGGTGCCGGTGTCCAAGCGTTCCTGACCGGCTGGCGACCGGTCAGCGGTCATCGCCGACCGGTCGGCCAGCCGGGCTGTGCCTGGCCGGGGGAGCCTTTCCCGTGGGGAGCCCTGTGCCGCGGGCCGAGCTTCGTGCCCCCGGGGCCGGGCTAGGAGAGGCTTAGCCTGCGGGTCAGCCCGCCCAGCACCGCGTGCGGCCGCTGCTGCTCACCCGCGTAGGCGCTGATCAGGACGAGCACGCCGGTAAGCGCCGGAACCGCCCACTGCAACGCGGCAAGCTGCTTCTGGGCGGCGGCCACCTCGGCCGGGGTGCCGGCGGTCGGCGTGGTGGCGTCAGAGGCCGGCACCGCGTGGTACTGCGAGACCTTGCGACCAAGAATCCGGGAGTAGCCGGTGGCAGCCAGCGCCGCGGCGGTCACTCCGGTCTTGATCATCGACATGGTGGCCACGCCCTGCTGGGCGGCCAACCGGTCGCTGTTGCTCACCAGCTGACCGACGCTGCCGATCAGGTGCGCGCCGATCGCGGCGGCGTTCACCGGCGTCCAGCGGTCCCAACCGGCATTGGCCACCGCGCCGGCCGAGCTGGCGTCGCCCGCCTCGCCGGCGGCGCGATTGAGGGCTACCGCGTTGGCCAGCGTGCCGCCGAACCAGGCCGCCAGACCGACGTCATGCATCGAGCGCGTAACAGTGTTGAAGAGCACAGGAACTCCAAGGAGGAGGAAGCGATGCGCACCTCGCGGCGCACGCCGGATCGCTGTTGATCCGCGGGGACCAAGGGCCCGTGATCCCACCGTAACTTCCGGGGGCTGCCCCCACAAACGTCCCCGGTCGCCGTGGAACCGCCCGCGCAGACCGTAGACAGCCGCCCGCAAGGCGGTAACGTGGGCAGGACCGGTGAGAGGTGAGTCACCCCGCCGCCCCTGTGAACAGCACTGGGACCCCTCGAAGCGACACGGGAGTACGAGCATGAGTGTGGGACGACTGGCGGCGCGTGCGGTCCTAGGTGGTCTGTTCATCGGCCACGGCACCCAGAAACTGTTCGGCTGGTTCGGCGGCCCGGGCCGCAGCGGCACCGAGGGGATGATGGAGTCCCTGCAGATGCGTCCGGCCAAGCTGCACGCCACCCTGGCCGGGGTCACCGAGACCGCCGGCGGCGCCATGCTGGTGGCCGGCCTGGGCACCCCGCTGGCGGCGGCCGGCCTGACCGGCGTGATGACCACCGCGATCAGCAAGGTCCACCTGCCCAACGGGCCCTGGGTGGCCAATGGGGGCTGGGAGTACAACGCGGTGATCATCGGCGCGCTGACCGCGCTGGTCGAGACCGGACCTGGAGCCCTGTCCTTGGACCACTACCTCGGCAGGGAGCGCAAGGGCACCCTGTGGGCGCTCACCGCGCTGGCTGCCGGGGTCGGCACGGCCTTCGCCACCATGGCTGCCGGCCAGCGGGGCACGCCCGATCCGGTGCTGGCCGTCGCCGCGCCGGTCGCGGCCGAGGACACCGCGGGCGATCCCAGCACCGTGGGCGCCTGAGCGCTCGCACCGTCACAGGTGGGCGGTGAACACCTGCTCCACCGCCGCCGTGGTCGGCAGGTTCTGCCCCCGGCGCAGTGCCTGCTCGAACGCCTCGCCGATGGCCAGCCTGCCCTGCGCGATGGTCCGGTCCTTCAGCTCCAGGTCGGGCAGGTAGTAGTTGTAGCCGCTGCCGAAGGAGCCGGCGAGGGTGGACTGGGCCGCTCCCATCAGCAGCGCCGCGCGTTCCCATCGGCCCGCCTGCCCCTCCACCACGGCGAGCGCGTCCAGGAAGTAAGCGATGTTGGCCCGGTCACCGGTCTCCTGTGACAGCGCCACGCCTTCGCGCAGCAGCTCAGCGGCGGAATCGAGCTGGCCGGCTGCGGTGGCGGCCTGGGCCAGGTTGTACAGCGCGATGTAGCTGACCAGCCGATCCGCTCGCTTGCGCGCCAAGGCCAGACCGCGCTCGAACAGCCCGGTCGCGGTCACCGCATCGCCGCGGACCAGCCGGACGGTGCCCAACCAGACCAGCACGAGCGAGTGCAGCCAGTCCGCGGCGGCCTGCTCGGCGATCCGCAGCGCGTCTTGGAGGAAGGCCTCGGCGCGGTCCAGGTCACCGGTCGCCAGTGGCACCAGGCCGAGGCCCGCGACGGCGTTGGCCTGCATGCCGAGGTCACCGGTACGCCGGGACAGCTCCCAGGCCTCCTGCCAGCGCGCCCGGGCGGTCTCATAGTCGCTCTGGACGTAACTCAGGCAGGCGGCGGCCGTCGCGGCGCGAGCCCGGACGTCGTCGCTCAACTGCTCCCGCAACGCCGCCTCGACCCATTCCTGGCCCTGCTGGTCACCGCCGCGCATCCACCAGGCCAACCACATCGACCAGCACATCCGGGCCGCGGTGTCGGCATCGCCGGCATCCAGCGAGTGCGAGATGGCACGCCTGATGTTGTCGTCCTCGCGCTCGAGCCGGCCCAGCCACTCGACCTGGGCGCCGGTCTGCAACGCCGGGCCGGCTTCTTCGACCAGCGCCAGGTAGTACTGCGCGTGGGCGGCCAGCACGGCCGGCCGGTCGGCCTCGCCCAGCAGCGACTCGGCGTACTGGCGGATGGGCTCGAGCATGCCGTAGCGGACCCGGCTCTGGGCGTCGCGCTCGACCGTGACGAAGGAGTGCTCGACCAGGCTGCGCAATGCGGGCAGCACCTCCCGCGGTGCCAGCTTGCCCGCCGCGACCGCCTCGGCGGCGTCGAGGCCGAAGCCACCGGCAAACGCGGCCAGCCTGGGCAGCAGCGCCTGGGCAGCCGGGTCGAGCAGCTGGTAGCTCCAGTCCAGAGTCGTGCGCAGCCCGCGCTGGCGAGCCGGCAGATCCCGGGTCCACCCGGTGGACAGCGCCTGGTCCAGGCGCTGCAACAGGTCCGCCGGCGACAGCAGCGTCAGGTTCGCGGCGGCCAGTTCCAGGGCCAGCGGCAGGCCCGCCAGCCGCCAGCAGATCGCGGCGACGTCGCCGGCGGTGGTCTCGGTCAGCTCGAAGGACGGCAGGACTGCCCTGGCCCGGGCGAGGAAGAGCTCGCCGGCCGGCGAGGCGCTGACCTCTGCCGGGACGGCTGCCTGCGTCGAGGGCGGCAGGCTCAGCGGGGGAACGCCGCGCTCCTGCTCACCGCGCACCCGAAGCGCCGCCCGGCTGGTGACCAGCACGCTGACGCCGGGAGCGCCGGCGAGCAGGGTGGTCACGGTCGGGGCGGCGTCGAGCAGCTGCTCGAAGTTGTCCAGCACCAGCAACAGCTCCAACGTCCGGAGCTGCTCGACCAGCGCGGCGGCCGCGGCCTCGGGGTCCGAGGTCGCCGAGCCCAGTTCTCGCAGACCCAGTTCCCGCGCGATGGCCGCCGGCACCGCCGCCGGGTCAGACACCGGCGCCAGCGGCACGAACGCCACCCCGTCGGCGAAATTCGGCGCGGCGCGCTCGGCCACCTCGACAGCCAGCCTGGTCTTGCCCACGCCGCCGGGGCCGGTCAGGCTGAGCAGCCGGCAGTCGCGCCGGGTGATGATCTCCAGGACGTCGGCCAGCTCGGCGTCGCGGCCCACCAGCGGCGTCAAGGGGGCCGGCAGGCCGCGCGCCGGCGACGCCGCCTCGCCCGCCTGATCACCGGCCTCGGCCTGATCACCGGTTCGGGTCTGGCCGCCGGTTCGGGTCTGGCCGTCGTCGCCGGAGCCGTTGCTCCGCAACGGCGCGATCAGCCAGTCCCGCTCGGAGTCCGACAGCCGCAACGCCTCGGCCAGGCTGCGCACGGTGTGCGGGTGCGGGCGCCGGCGGGTGCCGCGCTCGAGCGCGCTGACGCCGTTCGTGCTCAGCCCGGCCTGCTCGGCAAGGTCGTCCTGAGTGAGTTGCGCTGCCTGGCGCAGGATCCGCAGCCGTTCACCGAACGAGCTGACGGCTGCGGAGGACTCAGGGCGGGTCAGCACGAAATCCATCCTAGGAACCAAGGTCATGTAATGGGTCGGCTACTTCCTGCAACAGCCCTTTGCGCCACGGCACATTCCTGGCACAGCGCATCCGGAGTAACACAAGGCGGTTTGTGTGGGCAGTGTGCGGGTACTGAGCGTTCCGCATCGGCGCCCGCCCACGCAGGCTGGGAGACGACTTCAGCGGCCAAGGAGCGAGCAGTGACCATGACGGCACGGCAGGCGGTGTACATCCCGGACGACCTGGCGGGTACCGCCACGCCTTGGGGCGATGTGGTCACCGAGGTGCTTGCCGCGTCCCTGTCCGCTGGCGCCCTGTGCTGCCTGTCCGTCCGGCTGTCCACCGCCACGAATCGTCCGGCCTACGTGCACCATCGCTGCGACGAGGCGGTCTACGTCCTCAGCGGCCCCGTCACCATCACCGTCGGCGAGCGGCGGCTGGCCGGCCTGGAGCTGGGCGCCTGCGTCTACATCCCCAGGGGGCTGAGCAGGTCGTTCAGCACCGACAGCGCCGGCGCCCGTCTGCTGATCGTCCAGACACCGGCCGAGGAGCTGGACGAGGCGCTGGCTGCCCTGGCGCACGACACCGGCCTGGACCGCTCCGGCGGCCCCTTCCAGCCGTCGGCCCAGCTCATCCAGGCACTGGGCGCCAGTGGCGTAGAACTCATTTTCCAGCCGGAGCGTCCGGCGACCAGTGAGCCAACACCCCTTGTGACGCAAGGATGTCAACCCACCAGAGAGGAACCGAGAATCCCATGATGAAGCGAGCAGCACTAGCCGCTGTGGCCACCGCGGGCGCGGTGCTGGGCCTGGCGGCCCCCGCGGCGGCGGCGCCTGCCCAGAACACCCAGCCCGAGATCGCCTGGGTCAACGACAACGTCTTCCTGTCGGCCGACGGCAGCAGCGCGACGGTGCTGGGCAAGTACCGCTGCTCGGGCGGGCAGCCCGGCACCCACCTGTGGGTGTCGGTCAAGCAGGGGCCCGGCATCGACGCCGAGCACACCACCAGCAACTACGCCAGCGCCTGGTACGACACGAACTACTACTTCGGGCAGGACCCGGCGGGCATGACGCTGGACTGTGACGGGCGCTGGCACGTCAGCCGCATCACCGTCAAGCCCGTGTTCGGGACGCTGGACGCAGGCTCGGCCTACATCCAGTGGTGCGTCTACGACAGCCTCGGCGGTGACGCCGCGCAGAACCAGTTCAGCACCGTCAAGATCAACCACGGATCTCACGGCAGCTGAGCGAGCCCGATCCGCTTCGCAGAAAAGGGAAATCTGACATGAGACGTCTGGCCCGTACGGCGCTGGCGTCGGCAGCCGGCCTGGCGATGCTGGCCGGCCTCGACGGAGTCGCCTACGCCGAAGACCCGATCCTGGTGGCTCAGCACGGCAGCCACTCGGTCTACCTGGTCACCGGTGAGCAGTACATCACCGGGAATCCCCAGTCGTACTGGGACTTCGTTCCGCTGGACGGGATGTGCGGCTTCGCGGGCAGCGCGCTGACGCTGGCGAACATGGACGAGGTGTTCGGCATCCAGACCAAGACTCGGGGTGCGCAGGCGGGCTCGTTCACCGGCATCGGCAAGATCCTGAACGAGACGTTCACGCTGCGACAGCTGGCCGCGGACGGGACGGTGCTGCGCACCTTCACCGGCACCGGCACCGAACTGGCCCAGATGCGAGGCACCGGCGAGGCGGGGCAGCAGGCCGATGTCAGTGTCAACCTCCGGGTGTCCTTCCGGGGTTCGGCCGAGGACGGGACGAAGATCGCTTTCACCATCACGGCGCGGATGCGCACGGCCGCGGATGGCTCCCACCGGCCCGAGCGGTTCGACGCAGCCGTGACCAGCTGCCGGCTGAGCTGAGCCCGAGGCAGCCCGCACGGCCCGGGCGAACGGGGGCGCCCGGGCCGTGGGGCTGCTAGCCGAGCACCGGCAGCTGCTGATCGGCGTTGAGCAGCGGGCGGAACAGGTCGCCCTGCTCGGCGATGCGTTGCGGAACCGTCCGCATCGCGAAGCCGTCCGGTCTGAGGTCCGGGTCGTCGAGCTCGTCCCAGCTGATCGGCATCGACACCGGCGCTCCGGGCGCCGGGCGGGCGCTGTACGGCGCGACCAGCGTCTTGTTGATCGCGTTCTGGGTGTAGTCCAGTCGCGCCTTGCCGGCCCGCTCGCGCACCTCCCACTTCCAGCTCAGCAGCTCCGGCACGACCGCGCCGACGGTCTTGGACAGCTGCTCCACCCACCGCCTGGTGTCGGAGAAGCGGGGACCGCGGCTGATCGGCACCCAGATCTGGATGCCGCGGCGACCGGTGACCTTGGGACAGGCCCGCACCCGCAGGTGCTCGAAGGCGGTGCGGTGCAGCCGGGCGAGCACCAGCACGTCCTGCCACGACGTCGAGTCGCCGGGGTCGATGTCGATCAGGGCGTAAGTGGGCTGGCGCGGCTGGTCGGTGAGCGAGGTCCAGGCATGCCATTCCAGCGCGCCGAAGTTGGCCGCCCAGACCAGGGCGGCCGGTTCGTTGACCACCAGGTAGGTGCGCGAGTCGCCCTGGTCGGCCTCCGGGTTCTCCCACCTGGGCAGCCAGCCGGCGGCGTGAGCGGGCAACTCCTTGTGCCAGAAGCCCTTGCTGTCGGCGCCGTTGGGAAAGCGGTGCATGTTCAACGCCCGACCGGCCAGGTAGGGCAACGCGACCGGCGCGATCTGAGCCGAGTACCGCAGGAACTCGCGTTTGGTGATGGGCTCGTGGTCGGTCGAACCCGGGAAAAGCACCTTGTCGAGATTGGTGACTCTCAGCTCGCGGCCGAAGATCTGCCACTGCCCGGCGGCGGGCAGGTCATCCAGGGCCGCCAGCTCGTCCGGGCTCGGCCGCTCGACCTCGGCGCCCGTCACGCCCTTCAGCGCGATGGAGGCCTCGCCGGCCGGCAGGTCCGAGCGCCACATCCGGTCCGGGTCGGCCAGCACCTCGTCGTTGGTGCGGCCGCTCAGCACCGAACGCGGGTGCTCCTCGGCGTCCCAGCCAGGAACCGCGAACTCGTCGTGCTTGTGCAGCAGCAGCCACTGCTCCTTGCCCCCGGAGTCCTGCCTGGTCCGCACCAGGACGAAGCGGCCGCGCAGCTTCTCACCGTGCAGCTCGGCGTGCAGCTCGCCGGCCGCCACTGCCGCGGCAGGGTCGGCCTCGCCCGGCTCCCAGGTGCCGGCGTCCCAGACGATGACGTCGCCGCCGCCGTACTCACCGGACGGGATCACGCCTTCGAAGTCGATGTATTCGATCGGGTGGTCCTCGACATGAAAGGCCGCGCGCCGGGCGGCGGGGTCCAGGGTCGGGCCTTTGGGCACCGCCCAGCTCGCCAGCACCCCGTCGATCTCGAACCGCACGTCGTAGTGCAACCGGCGGGCCCGATGGCGCTGCACCACGAACCGGGGCGCCGCGGCCCCGGCGGCGCCAGCGGCGTCACCGGACGGTTCGGAGGTGCGGCTGAAGTCGCGCTTGCGCCGGTAGGCAGTCAGCTTCTCGGCAGCCGGTGCTGAGGTGCGAGCCATGAGGTCGAGTCAAGTACCTCAGCACCTGATACCGCAAACGTCCTCAGCTGCTGGCCGATCCCGTCGCCGGGTGCGAGGTAGATTAACGCGATGTCAGCCTCGGCAGATCCGCTGTCCGCGGCCACCGACGCCCTGCGGGCCGCCGGGTGCGTCTTCGCCGAAGAAGAGGCGCGCCTGCTGCTGGACGCGGCCCGGACACCGGAGGACCTTGCCGGCCTGATCCGCGAGCGGTCCGCCGGCCGGCCGCTGGAAGTCCTGCTGGGGTGGGTGGAATTCCGCGGCGTGCGGGTGGCGGTGGACCCCGGCGTGTTCGTGCCTCGCCAGCGGACCGCGTTCCTGGTTCAGCTGGCCGTCGCGCGCGCCCGGACCGGTGCCGTCGTGCTCGACCTGTGCTGCGGCACCGGCGCCCTCGGCCTGGCGATCGCGACGGTGCTGGGGCGGTTGGAGTTGCACGCCAGCGACCTCGATCCGGCCGCGGTCCGCTGTGCCCGCCGCAACCTGGCGCCGGTGGGCGGCCGGGTGTACGCCGGTGACCTCTACCAGCCGTTGCCGACCACGCTGCGCGGCCGGGTCGAGGTGCTGGTCGTCAACGCGCCCTACGTGCCCACCGACGCCATCGCGCTGATGCCGGCCGAAGCGCGCGAGCACGAGCCCCGGCTGGCGCTGGACGGCGGTCCGGACGGCGTCGACGTCCAGCGGCGGGTGGCGGCCGGCGCCCGCGAGTGGCTGGCGCCGGGCGGCAGCCTGCTGATCGAGACCAGCCGGCGCCAGGCCGTCCACACCGCCGAGGCCGTCACCGGCGCCGGGCTCGACGCGCGAGTCCTGGAGTCAGCGGCGTTGCAGTGCACCGTGGTGGTCGCAACTGACGATGAGAACAGCGCCCTCTGATCCGTATTCACCTCGTGAGAACCGTCCCCTACCCTTGGAACACGCCCGCGGTGGCTCAAGCGAACCCAGTGGTGACGGGGAGTAAGCCCTTTCTGTGTAAAGGTCAAGCCAGCTTGACAGGCCTGCTCGGGCAAAGTCAGGATCGGTGGGTTGGGATGTGCGCTGAAGCCTGCGCGAACCATATTCGCGGCGCGAACAGACGCGCTACGCGGTACTACGGGGGAACTAACTTGTTGTCTTCATTTCGTGCTGCCGCCGTTACCCGGCCCGCCAGGTCGCGCCGCTGGTCGGTGCGGGCCGGTGTCGTGCTGGCCGCGGTGAGTTCGATCGCCGCCTCGACGTTCCTGGCCGCGCCGTCGGCGTCGGCGCACAGCTCGACGCTGATGCGCTATCCGTACCTGACCGACCTGACGACGACTTCGGTGCAGGTCACCTTCGACACCAGCGTCAAGGTGGCCAGCGCCGCCAACGCGGTCCAGTGGGGGACGCCCAGCGGCACCACCGGCTGCACGCTGACCTCGAAGTCGGTGACCAGCTCCAACAACACGGTGAACGCTCCGATCACGGTGGCCGGCGTAGTGGAGTACCAGACCTCGATCCGGATCACCGGCCTGACCGCCGGCGCCACCTACTGCTACCGGATCTTCACCGGCGGCTCGGCGCCGGTCGACCTGCTGGAGACCGACGTCGCGCCGCGTTTCACCACGATGGGCCACAGCGGTGAGTTCAGTTTCGCCGTGCTGGGGGACTGGGGCGACAACAGCATCGCCGGCGGGCTGAACCAGAAGAACGTCGACGCGCAGCTCGCCAAGAGCGGCGTTAAGTTCGCCGTCTCCACCGGCGACATCGCTTACCAGAACGGCAGCCAGGACAACTACGGAAACCTGGTGGCGACCGGCCCCGGCGTGAGCCAGGTCTTCGGGGCCGACTACTGGAAGGCGCCCGGCGCGTCGATCCCGCTGTTCGCGACCAGCGGCAATCACGGTCGCAACGCCATCTTCCTGAGCACCTGGAAGCAGGCGGCGACGGTCGCGGCCTCCAACGGCAAGTACGTGATGGAGACCTACTCCGGAATCGACGACACCAACCCCGCCAGCTACCCCTCGGTCTGGTACGCCTTCAACTCCGGCGGCGCCCGCTTCTACATCCTCAACGCCGACTGGAGCAGCAGCAACGTCGGCACCGCGCCCGGCGGCGCCTACCAGGTCGACCGGGACTACCACTGGCAGACCACCAGCCCCGAGTACCAGTGGCTCAAGGCCGATCTGGAGGCGAACACCAACAGCGTCAAATTCGCCTTCTTCCACTACCCGCTGCGTGCCGACAGCGCCACCGAGGGCAGCGACGTCTACCTGCAGAACGACCCGAACACCCCGACCTCGATCGACTCGCTCGAGGGACTGCTGGCCAACAACGGGGTCGACCTGGCCTTCAACGGCCACGCCCACATCTACCAGCGCAACTATGCCCCGCCCGGTGGCGTGACCAGCTACGTCACCGGCGGGGGCGGCGCCAAGGTCGCGCCGGTCAGCGGATGCGACACCACCGACGCCTACGCGATCGGCTGGTCCAACAGCAGCGCCTCGGGCAGCCGGTGCGGCGCGGCGGAAAGGCCCACCTCGGACGCGCAGGTCTATCACTTCCTCAAGGTCACCGTGAACGGCGCCACCGTGACCGTCACGCCGACCGACTCCACCGGCGCCCCGTTCGACCCGGTGACCTACAACTTCACCCGCAACACCACGGCGCCGGCGGCTCCCACCGGGCTGGCGGCCGCCACGTCGGGCACCGCGGTCCGGCTGACCTGGACGGCCAGCGCCAGCAGCGACTCCAGTGCCCAGGACATCTACCGCAACGGCCGGTGGCTGGCCACCGTCGGGCCGAACGTGACCTCCTACAGCGACGCGGCGCCGGTGGCCGGAGCCAGCTACACCGTCCGGGCGCACGACCTGCTCGGCAACCAGTCCGGTGACAGCGCGCCGGCCACCGTGCCGGGCGGCACGACAGACACCACACCTCCGAGCGCGCCCGGCAACCTGACAGCCACCGCTACCGGACCCACCTCGGTGAACCTGAGCTGGACCGCGAGCTCGGACAACGTCGGCGTGACCGGCTACGAGGTCTACCGCAACTCCGCCAGCACCCCGCTGGCGACCCTGAGCGCCGGCGCCACCAGCTACACCGACACCACGGCGGCCGCTGAGCAGACCTACACCTACACGGTCAGGGCCAAGGACGCGGCCGGCAACGGCGCCAGCGCCACCTCGGCGCCGGTGACCACGCCGCCCGCCACCAGCGGCGCCACCGCGACGGCCATGGCCAGTGACGACGTGACGATCGCCCAGTCGACCCCGACCACGCAGCCCAGCGCCACCGCCACCCGGGTCAGCGCCGACGGCAGTCCGGTCACCGACGCGGTGCTGCAGTTCAAGCCCGTCCTGCCGGCCGGCTGCACCACGGTGACCAAGGTGCAGCTGAGCCTGACCGTAGGCAGCGGCACGGACAACGGATCGGTCAAGGGCGGTGACTTCTACCTCACCGACAACCGCTCCTGGGCACAGGCGGCGGTGAACTGGAACACCGCGCCGCCGCGGGTGGGCTCTGCCATCCACGTCCAGGGGGCGGTGGCCCTCAGCCAGACCATCACGATCGACCTGACCGGCAAGGTCGACGTCACCCAGCCGTTCACCATCCGGGTGGGCAACACCAGCGGGGACGCGGCGGCGTACTACTCCAAGGAAGGCTCGGCCACCCTCGGCCCGCGCCTGAGCGTGACCTGCTGAGCTCGTTCGGAGGGGTGAGCTGAGCGAAACGGACCGGCGCGGGTAGGCCTTCGGGCCGCCTGCGCCGGCCTTTCGCATAGAACCGGTGGGTCTGGTGTCAGTCCGGTGGCGCCACGCTCGGCTGCCCGTTGCGCCACTCCAACCGCTCCATCCAGAGCTGGCGGCCCGGAATGGTGGAGCCGATGGCGTCGGGCGGCCAGGCGTGGAAGAACATCACGCTGGAGCCGTCGGGCAGGTCGAGCACGAAGTTGTGCCCGGGGCCGGCCGCCGCCGGAGCCGTGCTCAGCAGGGGTTCGGCAGACCGGTCGACGCACGGGCCGGTCGGGCTCTGGCAGCTGGCATAGCCGACGGCGTACTTGTCCGAGCCGTAGTCGTTGGCCGAGTAGAACAAGAAGTACCGGCCGTCGTGGACGACCATCTCGGGCGCCTCGATGAGGTTGCCGTGCCAGGGCTTGGTGTTGGACAGCAGGGCCACCGGGGCGCCGCGCAGGCTGGCCGCGTCCGGGCTCAGCTGCTGCACCCACAGCCGCACCGGCTGCCCGCAGCAGTTGCCGTCGTTCTTCCAGTACAGGTACAGGGCGCCGTCGGCGGCCCGGATCGGGTTGGGGTCGATCGAGCCGCCCAGCTCGGCCTGGCAGACCAGGGGGGCCCGGCTGTCATCGACGAACGGCCCGCCGGGCTTGTCGGACCGGGCCCGGCCGATGCACTGCTTGCCCGACTTCTGGTCCTGCTCGGTGTAATACAGGACGTAGGCGCCCCCGACCGCCAGCACCTCCGGCGCCCAGGTCTTTCCGCCGGTGGCCCAGCTGCCCAGTTGCGGCAGGGCGTCGGGCGCCTGGCTCCAGCTCACCAGGTCGGGCGAGGTGAGCACCTGGATGTTCGAGCCGCCGCCCTGGGTGGCGTAGGCGTAGTACTGCGAGCCCACCCGAAGCACCGCGGGGTCGGGAAAGTCCTGGTCATACACCGGGTTCTCATACGAGCGCCCCAGCACCTTGTTGTTGTCGCCGGCCGCCGTGCCCGACCCGGACGGCGCCTCTGATGCGCTGGACTGCGTCCCGCCCGGCGACGGCGACCGTGGCTCCTCGCTGCCCCCGCAGGCCACGGTCAGGACCGCCGCGGCCAGCACCGCGGCACCCGTCTGAAATCGCCGGTGAGCAGCTCGTCGCATTCTCCGCACGGGCTCGCCTTTCGTCTAAAGATCTTTTACCACCGATTTGTACAACGATGTACAGCAGGCGATAAGGGCGCTGTGACATCGCTGATCTCTGATAGTGGCCGATGCCGGCGGCTGAGCGCCAGACCCCGCACTCACAGCTGCCACGTTCCAGTGGCACCGGTGTGACGTACTTCGCATAGGATGTTTAGTGGACGTATACGATTGCATCTTGACCTTATGCATCCGGCATGACTGAATTAGCACTGTCACCCCAACTCCCCCCCAACCTTTACAAGGTGGATTGCATGCATATTTCGCGTGGTTCGAGGGCTCGCCGTAGCACGGTGGCCCTCACAGCGCTCGGCGCACTCGTCGCCGCCGGCGTCTCCGCACCGTCGGCCTTCAGCGCCCCCGGCGCTCCGGCCGGCTCGGCCAAGCACTCCCAGCTCGGCAAGCACGACCGGGAACTGCTGGCCACCGCAACGGCCAAGGGCGCGTCCACGGTGACGCTGCTGATCGCCGCGGCGCCCGGCAAGAACAACGCTGTCATCAGCGGCCTGAAGTCCCTCGGCGCTGTGATCCGCAAGGCTGACGGCGACGTCAGCTACATCCGCGCCGACGTGCCGACCGCCAAGGCGGAGGCCGCGGCCAACCTGGCGGGCATCGTGGCGGCGGACCTGGACGAGATCGTCCCGCTGGACGACCCGATCCCGGCCGGCGCTGAGGACCCCACCCCGCAGGCGCCCCCGAACGCGACCACTCCGCGCGACAACCCCTACATGCCTGTCGGTGAGACCGGCGCGGCCGCCTTCACCGCGGCCAACCCGACCTGGGACGGCCGGGGCACCACCATCGGCATCCTCGACACCGGCATCGACCTAGACCACCCCGCGCTGTCGACCACCACGACCGGCGAGCGCAAGATCACCGACTGGGTGACCGCGACAGACCCGTTCACCGACAACGACCCGACCTGGCTGAACATGGCCGCCCAGGTCAGCGGCCCGGCGTTCACCTTCGGGGGCGTCAACTACACCGCGCCGGCCGGCGCCTACCGGACCGCCACCTTCGTCGAGGGTGACTCCCGCCTCGGTGGCGAGGTCGGCAGCGACGTCAACCGCGACGGCGACACCACCGACAAGTTCGGCGTGCTGTGGGACACCACCGCCAACACCGTGCGCGTCGACAGCAACCAGAACAACAACTTCAGCGACGACGCGGCGATGACCAACTACGCCACGAAGTTCGACGTCGGCCACTTCGGTGTCGACAACCCGGCCACGCCGATCCAGGAGACGATGCCGTTCGTCGTGCAGATCGACGGCCAGAACAAGTACGTCAACATCGGCATCGTGTCCGGCTTGCACGGCAGCCACGTCGCGGGCATCACCGCCGCCAACAAGATGTTCGGCGGCGCCATGTCCGGTGCGGCCCCCGGCGCGAAGCTCAAGAGCGTCCGGGTCTGCATGTTCACCACCGGCTGCACCAACCACGCCCTCATCGAGGGCATGACGTTCATCGCCAAGCAGGGCAACGTCGACGTGATCAACATGTCGATCGGCGGGCTGCCGGCGCTCAACGACGGCAACAACACCCGGGCGGTCCTCTACAACCGCCTGATCGAGCAGTACAACGTGCAGATCTTCATCTCGGCCGGCAACAACGGCTCAGGCATCAACACCATCGGCGACCCGTCCGCGGCCTCCGATGTGGTGTCCGTCGGCTCCTACATCAGCAAGGCGACCTGGCAGAAGAACTACGGTTCGGACTCCAGCCACGTCGACAACATGCACGGCTTCTCCTCCCGTGGCCCCCGTGAAGACGGTGGCTTCAAGCCCGAGATCATCGCTCCCGGAGCGGCGGTCTCGACCGTCCCGATGTGGCAGGCGCCCTCTCCGCTGGCCGGCACGTACCCGCTGCCCACCGGCTACGGCATGGCCAACGGAACCTCGATGGCCGCACCCCAGTCAGCCGGCGCCGCGGCGCTGCTGGTGAGCGCGGCCAAGCAGTCCGGCGTGCAGAGCCAGCCGGCTCAGCTCCGTCAGGCCATCACCTCCTCAGCCCGCTACATTCCGCGTTACGGCGCCTTCGAGCAGGGCAACGGCCTGTTCAACGTCCCCGCCGCGTGGAACCTGCTCAAGACCAACATCAAGCCGGTGACGATCACCTCTTCGGTTCCGGTCAACACCGTCCTCTCGGGCTTCCTGGCGACGCCGGGTCGCGGCGAGGGCATCTATGACCGTGAAGGGGTCAAGGCTGGCGACAACTACGTCCGGACCTACACCTTCACCCGCACCTCCGGCGCAGGCGGAGCCCAGAGCTTCAACCTGAGCTGGGTCGGCAACGACGGCACCTTCAGCACCGCGGCGACCTCGATCTCGCTGCCGCTGAACTCGCCGGTCACGCTGGCGGTCAACGTCAACCCGACCAGTGCCGGCGCGCACTCGGCGATCCTGAACCTCGACGACCCGTCGACGGCCGGTATCGACGGGCAGACGCTGAACACCGTTGTCGCGGCGGAGCAGTTCTCCGCGGCGAACAACTACTCGATCGCGCACTCGGGCACGATCGGTCGCAACCAGGTCACCAGCTACTTCTTCAACGTCCCGGCCAACACGCCGGCGCTGAAGGTGGACCTGGTGGGTGGCGGCGACACTCCGGGAGCCGGGCAGATCCGCTTCCTGCGGTTCCACCCGTACGGGGTCGCCCTTGACGCCAACTCCTCGTTGAGCTGCTACAACCCCTCGTCCGGCAGCTGCGTCGGCTCGCCGACCAGCCGTACGACGAGCAACCCCTTCGCCGGTGTCTGGGAGGTCACGATCGAGGCTCGGCGTACTTCCGATGCCGAGAACGCGCCGTACACCCTGACCACCTCGATCCTGGGCGCGACCGTCTCGCCCAACCCCGACACCATCGCGTCGGCCACGATCGGGACTCCGGTGGCTCGCAGCTACACGCTGAAGAACATCTTCGGTGAGTTCACCGGCCGGGCGGTCGGCACCGCGCTGGGCAGCGCCCGGATCGAGAAGCCGACCATCGCCAACCTGGCCTCGCAGCAGCGCCAGCTGACGGTGGCCCCGGGCTCCACCTCACTGCGGGCCACCATCGGTGGCACCAGTGACCCGGGGGCTGACCTCGACCTGTACGTCTACAACTGCACGACTGGCAGCTGCGTGCTGGCCGGCCAGGCAGCGGACGGCGACAGCGAGGAATCGGTCACCATCGCCAACCCGGCGGCCGGCACCTGGGTCACCCTGGTTGACGGCTTCGCGGTGCCGGCAGGCTCCACCACGTTCAACTACGTCGACGTCTTCGCCAACCCGGCCTACGGGACGGTGTCGGTGACCGACGCGAACGCGGTGCGGCCGGCCAACGCCAGCTGGACGGTTCCGGGATCGGTGACCGCGAACGCGGCTCCGGCTTCGGGCCGGGCGTTGCTGGGCACGGTTGACGTGCGCACCAACGGCAACGTGCTGGTCGGCTCCGGCGACGTGATCGTGCAGAGCGTCACCCCGTAACAGCCAATACGCACAACGACAAGGCCCCGCCGGAGCGATCCGGCGGGGCCTTCTCGCGTTTGCGATCAGCGCCCCCTGGCGGGATTTCTTCCTTGAACCATAGACATCTTGTCCTGAAGCGGTAATCTGCCTGTCTACGTGCTGACGAGCACGTGAGGCAGAGACCATTACCGCCAGCGGGCAGCTGGCTGTCGCAGGCGAACTCCCCGACCGGGCAGCGAAGCTCCGGTTCGTTACTCCAACCTGATGAGGTGTGTGTTGAGCGACTTCGACTTCTCCGACGCAATCACGCGGCTGGTGCGATCATGACGGCGTTGAACAAGCCCGCGGCCGAACGGGACTTCCGGTTCGGGTTCACCCTTGCCACCCCTCGCGGTCGGCAAGAACTCGTCGACACCTGCCAGCGTGCCGAGGCTTACGGCTTTGACGTGGCGGTCGGCGTGGACCATCTGGGGCCCAGCCGCACGTCACCGTTCCTGGCGTCGATGGCTGCCGCTTACTCGTGTGAGCGGATGCACGTCGGCACCTACGTGTTGGACGTCGGGTTCTGGCATCCCTGGTTCTTGGCGCGTGAGATCGCCACGGCCCAGCGGCTGACCGACAGCCGGCTGGAGGTCGGGATCGGAACGGGCCTGATCAAATCCCAATTCGACGAGTCCGGCATCGAGTGGCAGCCGTTCCAGCAGCGTTACGAGCGGGTGCGAACCACGATCGAGAAGGTCGAGGAACTGCTGGTCCTGGAAGAGGGCGTGACCTCACCGCCGTGGCTGATCGGCTCCGGCGGCGAGCGAATGGTGGGACTGGCCGCCGAGAAGGCGGACATCGCGAGCTTCGCGGGCCGGTTGCAGGTATCCGGACAGCCCCCTGCCACCTTGCGCCTCACCACCGCCGAGGAGACCCAGCAAGCGGTCGACTACTTCTGCTCCAAGGCAGGGGATCGGGTGGATCAGATCGAGCGCAACGCCTTCATCCTGGGCGTCGAGGTGACCGACAACCGGCGGCAGGCGGCCGAGAACGCCATGGAGGACTTCGGCCCCTACCTGACGATGGAGCAGATGCTGGAGTGCCCGTTCCTGCTGATGGGCACCGAAGAGGAGATCGCCCGTCAGATCCTGGAAAGCCGCGAGCGTTATGGCTTCTCCTACTTCAGCGTTCAGCGTCCGCACATGGAGGTTCTGGGTCCCATCATCAAGCGGGTACGCAGCCTCGTCTGATGTCCGACGCGGCGTCCACCGGGTAGGGCTTACCCGGTGGGCGCCGCGTCAGCCGTGCAGGTCGAGCTCGCGCTCGCCCGACAGCTCGCTGGCCAGCTGCGCCTGCGCCAGTGCGTCACGGTAGCGACCCTGCCGGTCCAGCACCCACGACAGCAACCGGTAGGAGTGCACCTGGCCGGTGCGGTGGCCGATTTCCTGATACAGCGCAAGGGCTTGCCGCGCGTGCAGCTCGGCGTCATGGTGCCGGCCCAATTGGGCGTAGGCGTAGGCCAGGCAGCCGTGACAGATGGCCTGCCCAGCCGGATGGCGCGGCTGCTCCTCGTGTGAGGGCCTGCTCCGGTGAGCGGTCCTGGAATCCCTCGGGTAGTCATCGCCTTCCAGGAATGACTCGAACGTCCAGGCCAGCTGCCGCAGGCTCTGGTCCACGCCATCACCGGCAGCTGGGCCGAGTGCGCAGCGCAGTCCTGGATGCTGGGCGGTGAACCAGTCCAGCGCGTCGTGGTGAGCGGGGGAATCGTCAGCGCTGACCGGTGATCGGTTCGGTCGCCAGATCCGGTTGTCTTCCCCGAACTGGCTGAGCAACCGATCCGCGCGGTGCGCCGGGTGCAGGCAATGCTCGGACAGCCCGCGCAGCGCCCGCCGCCGCTCCTCGTCGGTGTCATAGCTGAGACTGAGCTCGCTGGCATAGGCCCGGTGCAGCTCGTGCATGGCGTGCAGGCCGGGCTTGGTCTCGTTGATCAGGTTCGCGCGGCGCAGTTCGAACATGGGGGATTCCACCTCTGGCAGCTCGATCCCCGCCAGGCCGGCCACCACGCAGCCGGTGAAGTCCGGACGCGGCAGCAGCGGCAGCAGCCGGAACAGCCGGGCGGCGGCGGGGCTGAGGTAGCGATACGAGCCCGCCAGCAGGCTCCGCAGGTTCGCGGTCTCATCGCCTCCGTCGAAGGCGTCCAGGCTGCCCTGAGCCGCACGCAGCCGGTCTGCCACGACAGCCAGGGGAAAGTCCGGCACCGCGCGGGCGGCGACCACGGACAGCGCCAGTGGCAGCCCCGCGCACGCCTGGACGATCTGCTCCACCGCCGCGGCTTCCTGAGCGACCCGGTGCGCGCCGAGCCGGCGAGCCAGCAACGCCTGAGCGTCAGAGTCCGACAGCGGCTCGATGCCCAGCAACTGGGCGCCGTCGATCGCGGCCAGGCTGGTCAGCTGGTTCCGGCTGGTGAGCAGCACCCGGCAACCGGCTGAGCCCGGCAGCAGCGGGCGCACCTGCTCGGCGTCGTGGACGTTGTCGAGCACGATCAACACCTGCTGGCCACTGAGCACGCTGCGGTAGAGCGCGGCCCGGGCTTCCAGGCCGGCCGGGACCTGCGACGCCGGGACGCTAAACGCCTCCAACACCGTCCGCAGCGCCTCACCCGGGTCCATCAATGGCTCAGTTGGATCATGTCCACGGAGGTTCAAGTAAACTTGTCCATCTGAAAATCGGTCTCGAATTTGATGCGCCCAATGTACCGCTAGTGCAGTTTTGCCGACACCCGTCATTCCATGGAGCGCAGTCACCTCTGGGCCTTCTGAACCCGGCGCAGCATTTATCAACGAATTTAGTTGGTGCAGTTCAGAGTCGCGGCCGACAAAGGTGGACAAATCGCGAGGTAGTTGCGCCGGCATCGGAATATGCTCGCGGGGCGGACCGGCGCTCACCGTGATCGGCCCTGACGGGGCCGGTGGCGCCAGGTCCGGATCGGCGGCCAGGATCTGTTGCTGGAGCCGTTGCAGCGGGGCGGCCGGCGCCACGCCGACCTCGTCGCGCAGCTGTCGGCGGGCGTCCTGATAGGCGGCCAGGGCATCGGCCTGGCGCCCCGAACGGTAGAGCGCCGACATCAGCAGCCCGCGCAGCCGCTCCCTCAGGGGGTAGTCCGCGACCAGCGCGCGCAGCTCGGCGATGACGTCGAGATGGTTGCCCAGGGCCAGGTCCAGGTCGATCCGTTCCTCCAGCGCGCTGATCCGCCGCTCTGCCAGTTGTTCGCGTTGAGCGTCCAGATATGGGCTGATCAACCCGTCACAGGCAGGTCCGCGCCACAGCTGCAGGGCTGAGTGCAGCGCCGCGGCCGCCTTCGGAAGGTCACCGGCCACCCGGGCTGCCCGCGCCAGGCTGACGCTGCTGTCGAACTGCTCCAGGTCCAGGTTGCCCGAAGCCACGGTGAACAGGTAACCGCCGTCGGTCCAGACCACCCGGTCTGAGGCCGCGCGGGCAGAGCGCTGCGGCTCGAGCACCCGGCGCAGCGACGAGACGTGCCGCTGCAGCAGGTTGACCGCATGCGTGGGGTGCGCCGTGCCCCACACGGCGTCGATGATCTGCTGCCGACCGATGGGCCGATTGGTGTGCAGCAGTAGAACCGCCAGGACGACCCGTTGTTGCACTGGTCCGAGTGGCAGCGCGGCGCCGTCACGCCACGCACGAAGCGGACCAAGCACTTCGAATTTAATCCCAGCGCTTTGGACATCCTCCATTAGCGCCTCCTGCTGCGCTGAGCAGCAATGGCAAAAAACTAGGGGTTCTTGGTAGGCAGGAACAATACCTATAAAACTTCATAAGACCAGAGGTAACTGTCTAGTGCAGTCATTAGTGCAGTGACTGGTACAACGTCGATGGTCAGGATAGGCGGCGCGAAGCAAGCGCGAAGTAAGCCGGGAGCAACCCCCTCGTCGGGGCGCTCGGCCGCGCATCCACAACGACGTGAAGGACCAATAGATGGCTGACAGCGCCAGCATCCTCCAAGCAACCGCCGCCGGTGACTCTCAGAGGGCCCCAGGAAGCCCGGTCGTCGACTTCGGCATCCTGGCCTTCGGTTACGCCTTCGGGCAGGACCTCGACGTGAGCGAGACCGCCGGCTCCTACGTCACCGACCCCGAGCGGGTGATCCGGTGGGGGTACTCCACGTTCCACCGGGCCGCTCCGGAGGTCACCGCGACCGCCCTGGCCGCCGACGCGGCCCGCAAGGCGCTGGCCGAACTGAACATGGACGCCTCCGAGCTCGACCTGGTGGTGCTGGCCACCTCGGAGATGCCGGACTACCTCTACTGGGACACCTCGGCCGGGCTTGCCCGGGAGCTGGGTATCGAGAAGACCCAGACGCTGCTGCTCAACGAGGGATGCGCCTCCGGCGTCACCGGCCTCGGGATGGTCGCCGGCCAGCTGGCCATCCAACCCGAGCTGCGCACCGTGCTGTTCGTGGCGGTGAACCGGGTGAGCGAGTTCCACCGCAACCGGATGAACGTCAACAACGCGGTGCACAGTGACGGGGCGGTGGCAGCGGTGCTGCGCCGCGGTCACGACCAGCTGCGGTGGCTGTCCACCGCGCAGTTCACCGATCCTGACCTGTGCGACTTCTTCCGCTGCGACTTCGGTGGCGCGGTGACGCCGCAGCCGCCGGCCGACTGGTCGACCGCCACCGCCCCCAGCGGGCTGGAGCGGGTGCTCAACCACTTCCAGAAGGACCCGAACCGGCTTCGGGAGTTCCAGGAGAAGCTCAGCGGCCGGATGACCGAGGTGATCCAGCAGGCCTGCCAGCAGGCCGGTGTGGCTACCGACCAGCTGGCCCACGTGATCTACATCAACGACAGCGCGGACACCATCGAGGAGGTGGCGGCGCCCTTCGGCGTCACGGTGGAGCACACCAACGCCGAGATCTCGGCCCGGCACGGGCACATGGGCGCGGCCGATCAGCTGATCAGCCTCGGCGAGGCCCGGCAGCGCGGCGACATCAAACCCGGCGACCTGGTGGCGATGTCAGGCATCTCGATCGGTATGCGCTGGTACTGCACGCTGGTTCAGGTCTGACCCGGCCAGATGACGAACTCAAGCACGCTGCTGGAAGGGGTGCGCAGCGCGGTAGCCGAGCGCCGCGCGCCGACCACCGAGGTACGGGTGTCGCTGGCACAACTGTCGGATCCGGCGCTGGCCCGCAAGCTGGGCCGGCTGCTCGGCGGCCTCGAGCCGCAGGACGCGAGCCTGCCGCCGGTCACCCTCGCGGTGCTGGCGACCTGCACCGTCGGCCCGTTCGAGCCGCTGTTGCGGACCAGCCTGGTGGGGGTGGGGGCGCTACCTGCCATTTCGGTCGGTGACTACGGCAACTTCGAGTTCTCCCTGGCCTCCGGCGCCTTCGCCGCCGAGGGCGAGCCCGATGTCCTGGCCTGCCTGATGGAGGAGTCCTACTTCCTGCCGGGTGACTGGAACGGCGGGGACGTCGAGGCGGTGACCGAGCACCTGCAGGCCCGGGTCCAGGAGTTCCGGGCCCTGATCTCCTCGGTGTCGCAACGGAGTTCGGCAACCCTGGTGCTGCACACCCTGCCGTTGCCGGCCGAGGTGCGCGAGACCTTCCTGAGCTGGCGGGCCAGGGCCGCGCTGGCCCGGGCCTGGCACCAACTCAACGCCGACCTGCTGGCGCTGGCCGAGGAGCACCGCCAGGTGGTGGTGGTGGATCTGGTCGGCCTGCTTGCCGACCAGCCCTTCCCGGCCCGCGACGCGCGGCTGCACCGCTACGCCGACCTGCCCTACACCGACGGCGCCTTGCACGTGCTGGCCCGGCAGGTGGCCCGGGTGGTGCAGGCTCGAATGGGCTTGTCGCGCAAGGTGCTCGCGCTCGACCTGGACAACACGCTGTGGGGCGGAGTGCTCGGTGAGGTGGGCGCGCCCGGCGTGCAGCTGGGCGGGTTGTATCCCGGTTCCTGCTTCCTCAACCTGCAACGCAGCGCGCGCCGGTTGCGCGAGCAGGGCGTCATCCTGGTGCTGGCCAGCAAGAACGACGCCGCCATCGTCGATGACGCGCTGGGAAACCATCCCGAGATGCTGCTGCGCTCGGACGCCTTCTCCGTGACCGCGGTGAACTGGTCACCCAAGGCCGACAACCTGCGCCAGGCCGCCGAGTCGCTGAGCCTGTCGACAGGCTCGTTCGTCTTCATGGACGACTCCGCGTTCGAGCGCGGCCAGGTGGCCAGCGTGCTGCCCGAGGTTGCCCTGGTGGCAGCCGACGGCGACCCGGCCCACCTGGTCCACTCGCTGCTGGAACCGGGTTGGTTCGACGTCCTGGATCTCACCGAGACCGACCGCGATCGCCCGGCGCTCTACCGGACCCGCGCGCTGCGCAGCGATTTCCAAGGCGGCTTCGGATCGTCTGAGGACTACCTGCACGCGCTGAACATCGAGCTGAAGGTCGAGCCGGTCACCCAGTTCGGGGTGGCCCGGGTAGCCCAACTGGCGGCCCGCACCAACCAGTTCAACCTCACCGGCATCCGCTTCGACGAGGCGCGAACGGCTGCGATGGCTGCCGATCAGCGGCACCTGGTCGCCTCGCTGACGGTCGCGGACCGCTTCGGGGACGAGGGAGTCGTCGGGGCGCTGTGGGTGGACTGCGGCGAGCAGACCTGGCGGGTGCTGAACATGGTGCTGAGCTGCCGGGTGCTGAGCCGGGGCATCGAGCTGGCCGCCATCGACTGGCTCGCTCACCGGGCGAACGAGGCCGGCGCGACCACCCTGCAGGGCAGCTTCATCGCCTCCAGCAAGAACGGCACGGCGGCCGGCTTCTGGGAGCGCGCCGGATTCCGTCCGGCCGCCGAGGACGGCACCTTCACCCTTGATCTGCGCGACGGATGGGATCCGGCGCCCAGTTGGATAACGCAACCGGACAGAGAGCGAGCAACCCGATGACTGAAGCAGCCTCGATAGAGCAAACCGTGGTGAACATCCTCAGCGATGTCCTGCACGAGTCAGTGGACGACCTGAACAACCACCCGGTGCTGGCTGCCTATGACTGGGACAGCCTGAGCTCGCTGGAGGCGCTGGCCCAACTGGAGAGCCAGTTGGGCATCACCCTTGACCTGCGTTCCTACCAGGCCGCGCGCCGGATCTCCGATCTGGTCGACCTGGTGCGGGACGCCAGCACGACGACCGCCGGACAACGGTAGCCATCACATGACGAGATTGGGGAATACCTTGGACCGGCAGGAAGTAGAGGTACTGGCGATCGGCGCCGGACCCGCGAATCTGGCGCTGGCAGTCGCGCTGGAAGAGCTCGCGCCCGACGTGGCACGCGAGACCGTGATCGTCGAGCAACACGACACGGTGGTGTGGCAGCGCGGCCTGCTGCTGCCCTGGTCGCAGAGCCAGGTGTCGTTTCTGAAAGACCTGGTGACCCGGCGCAATCCGCGCAGCCAGTACTCGTTCATCAACTTCCTGCACTCCACCGACAGGCTGGACGACTTCATCAACCTCGGCAGTTTCACCCCGTACCGGTTGGAGATCTCGGACTACCTGAGCTGGGTGGCACGCAACCTCAACCAGGTTCGCATCCAGTCGGGCCGGCGCTGCGTCAGCATCGAGCCGGGTTACGGCTCGGACGGCGAGGTCAGCGAGTGGCTGGTGCGGCTTGCCGACGGTAGCGAGATCGCCTGCCGCAACCTGATCTTCGGCGCCGGCCGCGATCCGCACATCCCTCGGGTCTTCGAGCAGATCCCTCGTGAACGGCTCATTCACAGCACCGAGTTCTCATCACGGATCACCGGCCTGGAGCGCGAGGGCGAGCACCGGATCGTCGTGCTCGGTGGCGCCCAGAGCGCGGCGGAGATGCTGTGGGCCAGCCACCAGGAGTTCCCGAACGCCCAGTGCACCATGGTGATGCGCTCGATCGGGCTGAACTGCTACGAGAACAGCAAGTTCACCAACCAGCTGTTCTTCCCGTCGTTCGTCGACGAGTTCCACGCCGCGCTTCCCGAGGCCCGCGACCAGTTGCTGCGCGAGATGCACCGCACCAACTACTCGGGCCTGAACCCTGCCCTGCTGGACGTGCTGTACAAGCAGATGTACCTGGACAAGCTCACCGGCGTCGAGCGGTTGCACATGATGACGATGTCAGAGGTCGCCGACGCCAGGATGAACGACAACGAGGTCGTGCTGACGCTGAGCGACCGCAAGAACGGTGGCTCGGAGGAGTTGCGGTGCGACCTGGTGCTGCTGGGCACCGGCTTCAACCGCCAGATGCCGAAGGTGGTCCGTGACCTGGCCGCGTCGGTGTCGGTCGAGGAGGTCTCGGTCAGCCGCAGCTACCGGATGAACCTGCCGCCGAACGTGCGGGCCGGCTGCTACCTGCAGGGCGTCAACGAGGCCACCCATGGCATCGCCGACTCGCTGCTGAGCCTGCTGGCGGTGCGGTCGGAGGAGATCGTCCGCGATCTGCTTGCCCATCAGCCGAGCCACCAACTGGTGGCCACAGTTCCGGTACCGAGCTAGTCGAAAGGCATTCGAGAAAATGGAAATCCACAGCCTGTCTCGCGAGGACCTCAAGCTGGACAACGGCTTGCGGGCCCAGCGATTGATGCCGTGGCCGGCGTTGAACGCGCCGTTCGAGGGTTCCTGGTGCGTGGTCGCGCCGGGCGCGGCCTCCGGTCCGCACTCCCACCACGAGTACGAGATCTGGATCGCGCTCACCGGCTCGTCGAAGATCCATTGCGAGGGGGAGGAGGTGCCCTTCGTGGCCGGTGACATCGCCCACTTCAAGCCCGGGTCGACCCATCAGGTGGTCAACGACGGCGACGCCGACTTCCAGATGTACTCGGTCTGGTGGGACGCCGACCTCGCTGCCCAGTTCACTGCCCGGCACGAGGAAGAGAGATGACCGGCTCGGGCGGCCCCGCCCGCCCAGCGATCGTCATCGCCGCCACGCCGACTCCCAACGGCGACCTGCATGTAGGGCATCTGGCCGGTCCCTACCTGGCCGGTGACATCTACGCCCGCTACCTGCGGGCGATCGGGCGGTCGGTGATCTACACGACGTGCACCGACGACAGCCAGACCTACGTGGTGGCCACCGCCGCCAAGCGGGCGACCACGCCCCAGGCGTTGTGCGAGACGTCCACGGCGGCCATCCAGCGGTCGCTGACCGCCATCGGCATCTCGATGGCAGGGCTGCCGCCGATCGATGAGCGGTACCGCCAGAGCGTGCTGTCCTTCGTCACCAGGTTGCACGACGAGGGCCGGTTGCGCGCCCGGACGGTTCGGCTGCCCTATGCCGAGCACAGCGGGACCTACCTGTTCGACGGCCTGGTCACCGGCGCCTGCCCGGTGTGCCTGGCGGGAAGCTGCGGGGGCACCTGCGAGAACTGCGGCCATCCCAACAGCTTTGACGAGCTGCTGGATCCGCATTCCACCCTCGACCCGGCCGAGCCGGTGAGCTACCGGGAGCACACCATCCTGGTACTGCCGATGGAGGACTACCGCGAGCGGTTGAGCGCCTACTTCGAGGCGCGTGAGGACCGCTGGCGGCCGCACTCGATGCAGCTCATCCGTGAGCTGCTGGCCGGGCCACTGCCCGAGATTCCGATGACGATGCCGGGCGACTGGGGGATCGCCGCACCGTTCGCCGAGACGCCGGGTCAGATCCTCTACCCCTGGATCGAGGCGATGCCGGCGTCGATGTACAGCACCTGGTGGGCCGCCGGCCAGCAGGGCGAGCAGCAGCCGGAAGCGTTCGACGAGCTGTGGCGGGCCGAGCACGGCGCCGAGGTGGTGTACTTCCACGGTTTCGACAACACCTACCACTGGGGCCTGATGGACCTGGTGCTGTTGATGGCGCACGGCGAGCGTTACGTGCTGCCGGAAAGCAACGTCTGCAACGAGTTCTACAACCTGGACGGCGCGAAGTTCTCCACCAGCCGCAATCACCTGATCCGGGGGACCGAGCTGCTGGCCGACACGCCACGCGACCTGGTCCGCTTCTTCCTGGCGCTGACCGCGCCGGAGTACCAGCGCACCAACTTCACGCGGCAGGCGCTGCGCGAGGTGACCGAGCAGCGACTGGTCGAGCCGTGGAACGCCCTTGCCGAGGCGGTCTCACTGCTCATGACCGGCCGGGCCGGAACTACGCTGGCGACCACGCCCGCCGGCCGGGCCCGGGCCGGATTGGTGCTGGCCAGGCTGCGGAGCTGCTACGAGCTGGGCGGTTTCAGCGTCGCCCGGGCCGCTGAGACGATCGCCGACCAGCTGGCCAGGCTGCGGACGATGGCCGAGGACGGCCCGGCCGAGCCGGGTGACCTGCTGCTGGAGGTGCGGACGCTGCTGGCCGGCGCCGCCCCGATTCTGATCGGGCTTGCCGAGCAGGCCACCGCGGCCGGCCTGGAACTGGATCTCAGCGCCGAACCCGCCGGCGAGGTGCCGGTCTTCGAGCTTCCACGGCTGGCGTTCCACCACCAATCACTCGACAACCCCACGGCTGAGCTGATCACCCGCACTCCCGCGCTGGACGGCGCGGTCTAAAGGAGTCCGCCATGAAGTTGCTCGCGATTGAACCGCAGCAGTACATGCACTACTACCAGGCCCGCTACCAGCGGGCCGAGACCTACGGTCACGTCGTCTACGTGCTCAACGGCATCGGCACCACCGACTTCTGGCCGGAGGACCGCTACCGGCTGGTGGGCAGCAAGGACATCGGCGACATCATCGCCGAGGCCCGCCGCTGGCACGCCGAAGAGCACTTCGACGGTGTGATCACCTATGCCGAGTTCGCAGTGACGGCGGTCGCCGCCGTCGCCGAGGCGCTCGGCCTGCCCGGCATCGACGCGCAGGCGGCGGTGCAGAGCCGCAACAAGTACCTGATGCGCCAGGCCTACGAGCGCGGGGGCGCCCCGATCCCGTCCTACCGCTACGTCGCCGAGCTGCCGGAGGCGCTGGCCGCCGCCGAGGAGTTCGGCTACCCGGTGATCCTCAAGCCGACCCTGGGCGCGGCCAGCTACTACGTGTTCAAGGTGCACAGCGCGCAGGAGATGACCGAGCGGTTCACCCAGGCGCAGGAGGGCATCGCGCACCTGGGCGACCTGCTCGCTGACGCCGACGGCATGGACCTCGGCCCGAACGGCCTGCTGGTGGAGTCCTTCCTCAACGGCAAGGAGTACCTGATCGAGGGCGTGGCATGGGATGACGAGGTCTACCTCGGTTCGGTGGTCGACCGGATCACCCAGGAGGGCGACAACTTCGACGACGACGTGCACCACGCGCCCACCACGCTGGGGGCCGAGGACCTGGCCAAGGTCCACCGCGCGGTCACCGTCGCCGCGCACGCGCAAGGCCTGCGGCGCAGCATAATGCATGCCGAGGTGCGCTTTCACAACGGCGAGCCGCACCTGCTCGAGATCGCGGCCCGGGTGGGCGGCGGCGGCCTGGAGACGATCGCCCAGCTGACCGCCGACCACGATCCGATCGAGGCGACCGTGGACATCGGCCTCGGCCGCAAGCCGAAGGTCCGGCACTTCCAGCCGACCGGGACGCACATCACCGCGATGTGCCTGATCAGCGAAGCCGGCTACGTCGACGAGGTCATCGTGCCGGACGAGGTCAAGAACTCCGACAAGGTGTTCCTGCTCAAGATCACCGCCAAGCCCGGCGACAAGATCAAGCGGCCACCGGACGGCAACACCATCATCGGATTCCTCGGCGCCAAGGGAGATTCCTTCGAGGAGGCGTTCAACACCATGAACGACTTCGCGTCCAAGATCCAGGTCACCTTCAGGACACCGGTGGCCTCACATTCCGAGCTTTTGGAGCACGCGTGACACTGACGACCAGCACGCCGGCGCGTGCCCAGCGACCGGCGCGCACGGCCCGGCCCAGGCGGTACCTGATGTGCCCGCCGGTGCACTTCGACGTCTGTTACTCGATCAACCCCTGGATGGAGCCCGAGAAGCCGACCGATGGCCGGCTGGCAGTGGTGCAGTGGGAGCGCCTGATCAACCTGTTCCTGGGCCTGGGCCACCAGGTGGAGCAGATCCACCCGGTTCCCGGCCTGCCCGACATGGTGTTCGCCGCCAACGGCGCCACCGTGGTCGACGGCAAGGTGCTGTCGGCGCGGTTTCGCTACCCGCAACGGGTCGATGAGGCCGATGCCTACATCAACTGGTTCCGCGAGCGTGGCTACCAGGTGCACGAGGCCGAGCACATCAACGAGGGCGAGGGCGACTACCTGGTCACCGGCTCCCGGATCCTGGCGGGCACCGGATTTCGCACCGATCCGCTTTCCCATGACGAGGCCGAGCGATTCTTCGGCCGCCCGGTGCAGAGCCTGACCCTGGTCGACCCGCGGTTCTACCACCTGGACACCGCGCTGGCCGTGCTGGACTACGACGAGATCATGTACTACCCGAAGGCGTTCTCGGCTGCCAGCCAGGCTGTTCTGCGGGAGCTGTACCCCGACGCGATCCTGGCCACCGACTCCGACGCCGAGGTCTTCGGACTGAACGCGGTGTCCGACGGCCGGCACGTGCTGCTGGCCTCGCAAGCCAGCAATCTCATCGACGAGCTGTGGTCCCGCGGCTTCGTGCCGATCGGAGTCGACCTGTCCGAACTGCTCAAGTCCGGTGGCAGCGCCAAGTGCTGCACGCTGGAACTGCGCGAGCTGCCGGCCCGGTGAGCACGTTGACGCTCAATTACGACGGGCGGCGGTTCTCGCCGTCCGACGGGGTGCCCGGTGAGGGCAGCCGGGTCGCGGTGTACCGCCAGGACGGTGACCTGCTGTGGGGCGAGTTCTCCGGCGGCCGGGTACGGCGCGGAGCGCTGGCCGGCAACTGCGCGCCCGACGGCACGCTCGATTTCGCCTACAGCATGGTCTTCGAGGGCGGCGAGATCGTGTCCGGGCGCTGTCACAGCACTCCGACGCTGCTCGCCGACGGCCGGATCCGGTTGCGCGAGGAGTGGGAGCGCTACGGCGCCGGCGCCAGCCACGGGGTGTCCTCGATCGAGGAGATCCCGGCCAACGGCGCACAGCAAGAGCATTCGAGAAACCGGGAGGAAGTATGACCGCGCAGTTGACCGACCTGGCCAAGGCCGAGGGCCGACCGAAGAAGGGCGGCGTCGTCACCTGGGCATGCGCCCCGGGATTTCCGCCGGCGGTCATCTTTCCGTTCACCCCGCCGGAGCGGATGGGCACCCGCAACGTCATCGAGTTCCAGGCGCTGATGTACCGCACGCTGTACTACTTCGGCAACACCGGCAAACCCGAGGTCGACTATGACCTCAGCATCGGCGAGGAACCGCAGTGGAGCGAGGACGGCCTGACTGCGACCATCACCGTCAAGCCGTGGAAGTGGTCCAACGGTGAGACCCTGTGCGCTGACAACGTGCTGTTCTGGGTCAACCTGATGAAGGTCAAGGGCGCCCGGTACGGCGAGTACGTGCCGGGCTACTTCCCCGACAACTGCGTCGACTACGGCAAGGTCGCCGAGGACAAGGTCTATTTCACCTTCGACAAGGCCTACTCCAAGCGCTGGATGCTGATGAACCAGTTCAGCACCATCACGCCGCTGCCCAAGTCCTGGGACCGGACGGCTGCCGGACCGGCCAACGCCAGCGGCGACCTCGCTGACGTCGAGGCCGTCTACGAGTACCTGATGCAACAGCAGGGCAACGCCGTCGAGGAGGACAACGCGCACCGCACCCAGTGGGCCGAAAGCCCGATCTGGAGCACCGTCAGCGGTCCGTGGCGGCTGAAGAGCTACACCCAGGAAGGCATCGTCACGTTCGTGCCCAACGAGCACTACTCAGGTCCGAACAAGCCCCACCTGGACGAGTTCCGCCAGCTGCCGACCTTCTCCGACGAGGAGCAGTTCGAGATGCTGAAGTCCGGCCGCGTGCAGGTGGGTTACCTGCCGTTGAGCTTCGCCGACGGCTCCACCGATGACCCCACCCGGGGCGGGGACAACCCGCTGGCCCAGAGCCACAAGCTGGTGCCGCAGGTGGTGTACTGCATCCGCTACATCAGCCTGAACTTCAACAACCCGACGGTCGCGGGCAAGCTCATGGCCCAGACCTACCTCCGCCAGGCGCTGCAGAGCAGCCTGGACCAGGACACCGCGGTCAGCGAGATCTACCAGGGCTATGCCTACCGGCAGAACGGGCCGGTGCCGATGATCCCGGCGACCGACCTGGTTTCGCCCGGCCAGCGCGGCGTCGCGTGGCCGCTGCCCTTCGACGTCGCGCGGGCCAAGCGACTGCTGGAGGACAACGGCTGGGACACCAGCCGCACACCGGCGGTCTGCGTCAATCCCGGTACCGGCCCCGGCCAGGCCGGCGAGGGGATCCCGGCCGGAACCAAGCTGAGCATCCTGCTGCGTTACGTCGAGGGCCGCCCGGCGCTCACCGAGCTGATGACACGGTTCAAGCGGGCCGCCGCCGAAGCCGGCATCGAGCTTCGGCTGCAGGAGGTCTACGGCTCGATCCTGGTGGCCGAGGACGCCCCGTGCGTGCCGAGCGAGGACACCCCGTGCCTGTGGGAGATGTGCTGCTGGAACGGCGGCTGGGTGTATCACCACCCGACCGGAGAGATCGTGTTCAAGACCGACGCCGGCGGCAACTTCGGCCACTACACCGACCCTCGCGCCGATGAGCTGATCCAGCGGACCGTCACCAGTGATGACCTCGATGTGCTGTACGAGTACCAGGACTACATCGCCGAGCAGGTGCCGGTGATCTTCACGCCGAACTTCCCGATCCGGCTGCTGGAGGTAGCCCACAACCTGCGTGGCGCCGAACCGATCAACCCGTTCGCGAACATCGCCCCCGAGAACTGGTACTACGTCGAGGACGAGGCCTGAGATGGCACGCCGCCGGCGCTCGCACCGCTCACCCGTCCTCGGCTCGGCCCGGCCTGCTAGGAGGAAACGACGATGACCGATCTCCCACCGCGGCGGCGCCCACTGCTGCTGCTGATCTCGACCGGAATACGGCCCTACCGGCAGTACCTGCTCCGCTCGATCGGCTCCGAGTTCCGGATTCACCTGTTCCACACTGCCGAGCCGAGCTGGGAGAAGGAGTTCCTCACCGGCTGGTCGGTGCTGCCCAGCACCGCCGACGGCCCGGCGATG
Source organism: Jatrophihabitans sp. (assembly GCA_036389035.1). Classification (NCBI taxonomy): domain Bacteria; kingdom Bacillati; phylum Actinomycetota; class Actinomycetes; order Jatrophihabitantales; family Jatrophihabitantaceae; genus Jatrophihabitans; species Jatrophihabitans sp. Next base: position 60,674 of record DASVQQ010000001.1, on the reverse strand, counting down.
GCGGCGGCTGCCCGCCTGCTGAACGAGCAGGAGCCGATCGACGGGGTGCTCTGCTGGGACGAGGCGCGCATCCATGCCACCGCTCAGGTGGCCCAGGCGCTGGGGCTGCGCAACGGCGACCCCGAGGTGATCGCCCGGCTGCGGGACAAGGGCCAGACCCGGATCGCGCTGGATGCGGCGGGGGTCAGCCAACCGCGATCGGTGCCCGTGAAGGACCTCAGCGAGGCGCTGGCCGCGGCGGCGCGGGTCGGCTATCCGGCGATCCTCAAGCCACGCGGCCTGGGGGCCAGCCTCGGCGTCGTCCGGGTCGAGAACGCCCAGGACCTGCGGCGGATGTTCGGCTTCACCCGCGACACCCGCGCCCCCGAGCCGGTGGAACTGCCTGAACGAGCGGTCCTGGTCGAGGAGTGCGTGATCGGCGAGGAGATCAGCATCGACGCGGTGGTGCGCGACGGCCGGGTCACCCCGCTGTTCATCGGCCGCAAGGTATTGGGCTACCCGCCCTACGCCGAAGAGGTCGGGCATTACGTCAGCGCCTCGGATCCGTTGCTCACCAATCCGGCTCTGCTGGCAGCTCTCCAACACACCCATACGGCGCTGGGCTTCTCCGACGGCTGGACGCACACCGAGTTCATGCTGACCAGCAGCGGACCGCAGGTCATCGAGGTCAACGGCCGGCTCGGCGGGGACCTGATTCCCTACCTCGGGCTGCTGGCGACCGGCATCGACCCGGGGCTGGCGGCCGCGCGGGTGGCCTGCGGGCTGCCGCCGGAGCTGACGGCCACCCAGGACAGGGCCGCGGCGATCCGGTTCTTCTATGTCGCGGAGGAGAACACCGAGATCTCCTCGGTCAGCTTCGAGACGGCGTCGCTGCCCGATGAGGTGTACGAGGTGGTCGCGGTGGCCCAACCCGGCGCGGTTGTCTCGCCGCCTCCGAAGGGAACGGCCTGGGGCAGGATCGCCCTCGCCATCGCGGTCGGGGAGTCCGCCGCCCTCTGCGCCACGGCACTGGACGCTGCCGAGGCCGCGCTCGTCATCAGCGGCACGGTGCAGGCAAGCACCGTGCCGGACCCCTCCCTAGAAGAAGTGTGAGCAGGAATGTCGACTAAGGCAGCACGGGCGGAAAGCGCCGGCGTCTGGCGGACCTTCAACGAATCCCCGACCGCGGTCAAGGCGATCTTCGGCGGGGTATTCGTCAACCGGCTCGGCGCGTTCCTCAACATCTTCCTGGTCCTGTTCATGGTCTCGGAAGGGCATTCGGTGGCAGAGGCCACCTTCGCCCTCGGCGCCTACGGCGCCGGCGGGGTGCTCGGGCTGCTGATCGGCGGGATGCTCGCCGACCGGCTCGGCGCCCGCAACGCCACCGTGATCAGCATGTTCAGCTCCGCCGTGCTGGTCGCGTCCCTGCTGTACGTGCCCAACTACGGCATGCTGCTGGTAGCGGTGACCGTGGTGGGGCTGGTCAGCCAGATCTTCAAGCCCGCCTCGGCCACCCTGCTCTCGGAGCTGACCCCCGAGAGCCGCCAGGTCATGATCTTCGCGATGTACCGCTTCGGGTTGAACCTCGGCAGCACCGCGGCGCCGCTGCTCGGATTCGCCCTCTACCACCTCGACAACGAGCACTACACCCTGCTGTTCTGGGGTGAGGCGCTGGTGGCGGTGGCCTACGGCGCCCTGGCGATGGTGACGCTGCCGCGCCGCGAGCGAACCAGCGCCGAACCCGGCGCCGGGGTGAAGGCGGCCCCGGTCGGCAGCTACCTGTCGGTGCTGCGCGACCGCCGTTACACCCTGTTCCTGATCGCCACGTTCCTCAACGCCGCGATCTACGTGCAGTACCTGTCAACCCTTCCGCTGGACGTCAAGGCCGAAGGGGTGCCGATCTTCTGGTACACCGCCGCGGTGGCGCTCAACGGCCTGGTCGTGATCGCCTTCGAACTGCCGCTGACCAAGATCTCCCAGCACTGGCCGTTCAAGATCCTGGTGGGGTTGGCCTTCGGGCTGGTCGGGCTGGGCGTCATCAGCTACGGGCTGCCGCTGGGACCGGCGGTGATCATCCTGGGGACGTTGATCTGGACGCTGGGTGAGGTGATCGGCGCGCCGGCGGTGTTCGCCTTCCCGGCGATGGCCGGCCCGGCGCACCTGAAGGGCCGCTACATCGGCAGCTTCCAGTTCATGTTCGGCCTGGGATCGGCGATCGGCCCGGTGATGGGTGGCGTGCTGTTCACCGCCTTCGGCCGCCAGGTGTGGCTGCTGCTGGGGATCGTGTCGGTGGTGGCGACGGTGCTCGGGGTCTACGCCGTGCACACCCCGTCCAAGGGCGCGCCCGAGGTCGAGGCCGATGTCGAGGCCGAGGACAGCCCCCACGTGCCGCCGGTGGCCGACGTGCCCAGCACCAACCTCGTCAAGGACTCCCAGAGCTGAATGCCGAAAACCGACCGGTGACGCCGGACCCGAGAGCGGTCGGCTCGCGTCAACCGGCAGACAATCCGCGCGGCGCTCCTGCCGTGCTCATCACCACCCGAGGAGGCTCCACGTGACCGAAGCCGAGAGCTGGTTGCTGGAAATGCGACTGTTCAAGCTGCAGCCGGGCACCCGGTCGGAATTCGACCGGATCAGCCGGGACGGAACCATCCCGATGATGCGGCGCTACGGCATCAACGTCCTGGACTTCGGGCCGATGCTCAACGACGAGGACGGATACTTCCTGCTCCGCGCGTTCCGCTCGGAAGAGGATCGGGTCGAGAAGTCCCAGGCCATCTATGCCACCACCGAGTGGGAGGAGAACTACGACGCCCCCGTGACGGCGATGATCGCCGACTACCGGACGGCGGTGATCCCGGCGACCCATGCGCTGGCCCCATCGCTGGTCGGCGAACCCGTATAACGCGCGGTCGCCGAACGGGCCTGGAATACCATCCTCCGATGACTACACAACTGCCCGACCTGTCCAGGTTCGGAAACATCCCGAGCGACTACAAGCACATCGCCAAGCTTGCCGTTCCAGGCGAGGACGTCGTACTGCCCGACGGCTACCTCAAGTGGTACGACGTTCGCGCGGAGGACGCGGTGATTCCCGCCGAGGTCCGCGCGGAGGCGCGCGAGTTCCTGCGGAGCGAAAGCGACTCCGGCAATTTGAAGCTCGATGGCGATCTGGGTTTCGTCATCTTTCACCTCTGCGGCGAGTCCTTCTACTTCCTGATCGTGCTCACCTGGCGCAATCAGAACGAGATGTGGGAGACGCTCTACGCCCAGGACGTCAAGACCGGCGGTGGGTTCAGCCTGGTGCCTCAGGGAACCCATCTCGAGGTGATCTGCGTCTGGGAACTGGGCGCGGTGGTGCACGAACGACAGGCCTGGACCGACTACCTGAATTCAGCCCGCGACGAAGAGGCCAAGGCGGCCTACCTGCAAAGCCGGTTCACCGGATTGGTGTGAGGCGGTGAACCGGGTGTCCTGCGCGGGCGGACACCCGGCACCGCCGGGCCGGTGTGATGGGGCCGGCCAGCCGGTGACGAAGCTTCACCAACCGCGATATCGAGGAGATCAAGCCATGGAGATCACGTCATGCCCAGCCTGACCCGCACCGAGGCTGCCGAACGCGGCGCCGTCCTGACGGTCGGCTCCTACCTCATCGACCTGGACCTCACCACCGGAGCCGACACGTTCCGATCGAGCACCACCATCTCCTTTGACGCCCGGCCCGGCTCGAGCGCCTTCCTCGACGTCCAGCCCGAGACACTGCACTCGGTGCTGCTCAATGACACCCCGGTCGACGTCACGGCCCTGCGGGAGGGCCGGCTGCCGCTCAGCGGGCTGGCCGCCGAGAACCGCCTCGTGGTGGTCGCCGACATGCGGTACTCCAAGGAATGCGAAGGTCTGCACCGCTACGTCGACCCGGCCGATGACCAGGTCTACCTCTACGCCTTCGTCTACATCGACAACGCGCCCCGGGTGTTCGCCTGCTTCGATCAACCCGACCTCAAGGCCCCGTACACGTTCACGCTGACTGTGCCGCGGAACTGGCAGGTGCTGGGCAACAGCGAGGCGACCCAGATCGAGCCGGGCCGCTGGGAACTGGGCCCCACCCCGCCGCAAGCCACCTACCTCACCACCCTGGTGGCCGGGCCGTACGAGTCGGTCTACCACGACCACGACGGAATCCGGCTGGGCTTTCACTGCCGAGCGTCACTGGCCGAGTTCCTCAGCGTCGACCTGGACGAGATGTTCGAGGTCACCGGGCAGTGCCTGGACGAGTACGAGCGGCTGTTCGGGGTGCGCTACCCGTTCGGCAAGCTCGACCACGTCTTCGTGCCGGAGTTCAGCCTGCTGTCCCTGGACCATCCGGCCTGCGTCCTGTTGCGCGAGCTGTACCTGTTCCGCACGCCGGGCACCGCGAGTGAACGCGAGACCCGGGCTGTCGTGCTGGCGCACGGGATCTCGCTGCAGTGGATGGCCGCACTGGTGACCAACGCCTGGTGGGATGACCTCTGGCTCGGCCAGGCCTTCGCCGACTACATGGCGCACCGGGTCCCCAGCGAGGTGACCCGGTTCCCCGGCCCGCCGACGACGTTCGCCGCCCGGCGCAAGGGCCAGGCCTACGTCGCCGACCAGCGTGGCTCGACCCATCCGATCAGCCTCGACGGTCCGGACGTGCAGACCGTGCTGCTGGAGATGGACCGGATCTCTTACTTCAAGGGACATTCGGCCATCCGCCAACTCGCTGCCCGGGTGGGCACCGAGGCGTTGCGGGCCGGCCTGCGCACCTACTTCGACCGGCACGCCTTCGGCACCGCCACCTACGCCGACTTCCTCGCCGCGCTCAGCGACGCGACCGGCGAGGACATGACCGGCTGGTTCGATCGGTGGTTCAAGGAGTCCAACGTCAACACGCTCTATCCCGAGATCGAGGTGAGCGGCGACGTCATCTCCGCCGCGGCGATCGTGCAGACCGCTCCGGACTCCCATCCCGTGCTGCGGCCGCACACGCTGCACGTGGGCCTGTACGGCGGTGGCCGTAGCACCGCGATCAGGGTCGACATCGATGGTGAGCGCACCGAGCTGCTGGCACTGATCGGCCAACCGGCCCCGGAGTTCGTCCTGCTCAACGACGGTGATCTGACCTACGCCAAGATCAGGTTCGACGAGAGCTCGCTGGCGGCGCTGCCGCGGGTGCTGCCCACGCTGTCACCGCTGAACCGCGCGATGGTGTGGTGCCAGTTGCTGCTGGCAGTGCAGGACGCGGTGTTCCCGGCGGCGGACCACCTGGAGCTGGTCACTCAGATGGTGGCAGTGGAGTCCGAGCTGTCGATCATCACCGAAGTGCTGGAGCAGGCCCGCTTCGACGTCGCCGACCGGTTCCTCGCGCCCGCCGAGCGGCCGCACTGGATGGACCGGATCGCCGACAGCATCCGGCAGCGGCTGGCACGCACCGAGGCCGGCGACGAGCGGCAGATGTCGCTGTTCCGCAACCTGATCGACTTCAGCAGCGACGTCGCCGAGCTGCGCGGGTTCCTCGACGGGGTGGCGGTGCCCGACGGCATCGTGCTGGATCCCGACACCTGCTGGCGGATCGAGTACCGGCTGGCGGTGCTGGGCGAGCTGGACGAGGCGCAGATCCAAGCGGCCTTCGAAAGGGATCCGAGCACGGCAGGCGAGGTGTTCGTGGCCAAGGCGCGGGCGGCCCGGCCCGACCCGGCCGCCAAGAGCGCCGCCTGGCAGGCCATGACCAGCGACACCACGCTGTCCAGTTACCAGATCTGGGCGCTGGCAGAAGGGTTCTGGCAGCCCGAGCAGCTGGAGTTGACCGAGCCCTACGTGCAGCGGTTCTTCGCCGAGATGCCAGAGACCGCCAAGCTGCGCGGCGACCTGGTGCTCTCCGAGCTGATCCGCTTCTTGTACCCGAGATACGCGGCGACGCCTGACACCGTCGAGTTCGCCACCGGGCTGATGGAGCGCTCGGACATCTCGCTGCCGCTGCGCCGCCGGGTCGCTGACTTCACCGACGACCTCACGCGGGTGATCCGGGCTCGCGAGAGCCAGCTGGCGGTCAGCGGCTAGCTACCAGAGGCTGAATCGGCGGCTGAATCGGCAGTGATGACGCCGTACTGCACGAGTTCGATCAGCAGGGCGGCCGGCTTGGGAACGTACATGAACGCCACCCGCATCCCAGGCCGGGCGCCGGCGCACGGCGCCGCGTCCACCGGCACCAGGCCGCTGCCCCGCAGCCGGGACAGCTCGCCGTCCAGGTCATCGACCTCGAACGCGACGTGGTAGAGCGAGGGAGAGCGGCGCGAGAAGTGATCGCTGAGCGCGGAGTCCTCGCGCACCGGCGTCACGAGCTCGATGGCGGGCTGGCCACCGGCCGCCGGATAGGACCAGAATTCGCACGCCACCCCGTACTCGGCGGCTACCCCCTGATCGTCCATGCCCATGCCCAGCGCGGTCAAGAATGCCGCGACGCCAGCTGGGTCTTCGGTCGCGAGCCCGATATGGTCGATGCCGATGATCACAGCCCACACCCTATCGCCTGCCCAGCCGGGGTGGACGTCGATTAGCTGATCGTGCGGGCCCACATTGCCCGCAGCAACCCGCCGCCGGCCACCTTCACCCGACGCGGCAGGCTGACCGACGCCCGGCAGCTGAACACGTCGTGATCGAGCTTCTCGATCTGGTCGAGGATGGCGCCGTACAGCGTCCAGGCGGTCCGCAGGCAGTCCCTGGAACTGCGTTCGACGAGGTCGATGCCGGGCCAGGCCGAGCGGTACAGTCCGCGCGCCCGTTCGAGTTCGAAAGCGATGAGCTGCCGGATCGGCTCGCTGGCCGATCCGGTAGCCCGGGCCCGCAGCAGCGCCGCGCGGTCGACCCCGAACCGCTCGAGGGACTCCTGCGGCAGGTAGATCCGGCCACGGTCGAGGTCCTCGCCGACATCACGCAGGAAGTTGGTCAGCTGGAAGGCCAGCCCGAGGTCGGCCGCGTGCCGGCCCAGCCTGCTCCAGTCCACCCGCTCGTCCTCACGGCCCAGGATCGGCAGCATTTGCAGGCCGATCACGGCAGCCGAGCCCCACATGTACTTGGCCAGGTCATCGAAGTGCTGGTACTCGGTGACCGTCAGATCCATCCGCATCGAGTGCAAGAAGTCGACCAGGTGCTCCGGCGGTATCTGCCAGCGGTCGACGGTGTCGAGCACCGCCTGACAGATCGGGTGGGCCGAGACGCCCCGCTCCAGATCCGCGACGAAGGTCCGGGCCCAGGCGTCGAACCTGCGCGCTCGCTCAGCGGTGCTCAGCCGCGGGTCGAGGTCGTCGACGATGTCATCGGCGTAGCGGGCGAAGCCGTAGAGCGCGTGCACATAAGGCCTTTTGGCCGCTGGCAGCAGCCGGGTCGCCAGGAAGTAGGTCCTGCCGTGTTGGGCGTTGAGCGCCCGTGCCTGGACGTAACCGGCTTGCGCCGCCCGATCGTGGATTCCGGCTGCCCGCAGCTCGCGCCGGGCCCCCGCGCCGGGCTGGGACGCCGGGTTGAGCTGGCCCGGGCCACCGGGTGTGCTGCCGCGCCAGCGAGTGGCTGGGCCTGCGGACCCATCGACCGCGGCGGTGGCGACCCGGGTCGGTGACACCTGATTCTCCTTGTAGCGATTGCCTGTCATCGCGCTGCTTCCGTCTTGACCAGAGGGCCGAGCCCGGTGCGCAGGGTGCTGAAAACTTCGTCGATCAGGGGCTGCAGCTGCACCCGCGCCTGGCCCAGCGGCTGCCCATCGAGCAGCCGGGCCCGCAACTGCGCGCCGACCACCGCCTCGGCCGCCAGGTACTGGGCGGCAGCCAGCTCGACTGTCAAAGCAGGGGTGTCGGTGCCCAGTGCCTCAGCGAGGGCGCGGGTGAGAACCTGCCGGCGTTCGAGCTGGATGTGCTGCTCGCGGCGCTGCAGGTCAGGGCTCTCGACGACGGCCGCGTGGAAGCGAGCGACCTCGTCGGCGTCGGCGTCGGTGCGCCCGGCCGTCAGCTGGTAGAAGACCTGGTGGCGCAGCGCGAGAAGCACCGAGTCCCCGGGTGGGCAGCGTCGCACGGCATCGACCAGCGCGGCTTGCAGCGGCTCCACCTCGTCGAAGAACAAGTCCTCTTTGGTGTCGAAGTAGTTGAACACCGTGGCGACCGAGACGCCGGCCTGCCGCGCGACATCGGCGACCGTCACCGCGTCATAGCCGTGCTGGAAGAACAGCGACATCGCGGCCGCCCCGATGGCGTCCCGGGTTCGCCGCTTGTGCTGCTCTCGCAGTCCCAGTTGCTCGCTCACATCCACCTCTCGGGTCCTCGGCCGGTCGCCCCTGCTGTCAGGGCGCTCGCTGTCAGGGTCATCAGCCGCTAACCGCCGGTGATGCGGGCCGCCGCGAGCCGGCCCGACAGCAACACCATCGGAACTCCCACTCCCGGCTGGGTGTTGGAGCCGCAGAACACCAGGTTCTCGACCTGCCGGTCCAGGGTCGGAAACCGGAACGGCCCGGACTGGAAGAAGGTGTGAGCCGCCGCGAACGGGGCACCGGCGGCCAGTCCCTGGTCCTGCCAGTCCTGAGGGGTCACGACCACCTCGACCTCGACGCTCTGCTCGAAGCCGGGCAGGCCGCGCCGGTCCAGCGTGGCCATGATCTCGTCCCGGTAGCGCGGGCCGATGACCGGCCAGTCGATTGCCGCCCGGGTGTTGGGGGAGGGGAACAGGACGTAGTAGCTGGCCCGTCCCGGCGGCGCCATCGACGGGTCGGTCCGGCTGGGATTGCTCACCAGGAACGACGGATCACTCATCAGCCGGCCCTGGTCGATGATCTCGGAGAACGTCGTGCGCCAGGCCTGGCCGAAGAAGATGGAGTGGTGTGCCAGGTCGGGGTAGTGAGCCGTCGAGCCGGCGTGCACCAGCACGCACGACGGCGAGTACCGCAGGCGCGCCAGCCGGCGCGGGCGCGACCGGGCAGGCAGCAGCTGCTCGTAGGCAGTCGGCAGGTCGGCGTTAACGACCACGGCATCGGCGGGGATCCGGTCGCCGTCGCAGGTGAGCACCGCGCGGGCCCGGTTGCCCGAGACCTCGATTCGCTCGGCTTTCGTCCCGTAGCGAAAGGTGACTCCGTGCTCGGCGGCCGCGTCGGCCAGCGCCCGGGAGACGGCGTGCATGCCGCCGCGGGGAAAGTACACACCGGCGACCGTGTCCATGTAGGCGATCACGGCGTAGATCGCCAGCGCGTCCTGCGGCGCCAGCCCGGCATACATCGCCTGGAAGGAGAAGATCCGCCGCAACCGGTCGTCCTGCAGGTATTGCCCGACCTTGGGCGCCAGCCGCCGCAGGCCGCCCAGGGCCAGCAGCTTGATTCCGGCGCTGCCCAGCAGCTGCAACGGCGAATCGAGATTGCGGTCGATGAAGTTGCGCTGCTCCAGCCGGTACAGCTCGTTCAGGAACCGCACCAGCTCCCGGTAGCCGGCCGCGTCCCGGGGTGAGGCCACCTCGGCGATCTCGGCCGCCATCATCTCCAGGTCGGTGTGCACGTCGATCCTGGAGCCGTCGGCGAAGTTGGCCCGGTAGGCCGGGCTCAGCGGCAGCAGCTCGAGCCGGTCGGTCAGGCGCTCCCCGACGCAGGCCAGGGCGTCATCGATGAGCTCGGGCATCGTCAGCACCGTCGGGCCGGTGTCGAACTGGTAACCGTCCTGGCGCAGCACGCCGGCCCGGCCGCCGGGTTCGGCCGCCTGCTCGACGACGGTCACCCGGCGACCGGCGCCGGCCAACCGGAGCGCGGCCGACAGGCCGCCCAGGCCGGCTCCGATGATCACCACGTCATCGGTACGGCCGGGCACCACCCGCGATGTCCGGAGCATGAGGCGCCCCTCTCGGCTTCCCCCGCGCAGCCGCCAGGAGCTGTTGTCCCGCTGCGTCCAGTCAATGTTAGAGTCACTCTAGGTTCAAGAGCAGCCGCGCCACCACCCGAGGCCGTGAAACCAGCCACAGCGTGGCTTCAGACCCGGGTTCAGCCGCCCCGGGAGCTGCCATGCCCTGCATCGCGCGGACGAGCGCCGACCCGGCGGGCCGGCCGCGATGATCCAGCAACGGGCGCCCTTGCCGGCCCGAGCGCTGGGAGCCGGCTTCGAGCGGCTGGTGCGGCGCGGCCTGCGTGGGATCTGGACGCGCGGGCAGCTGCCGCCTGGTGGTTGCGTCTGGGCGGCGAATCACCACAGCTGGTGGGACGGCTTTCTGGCGGCCGCGGTGTTGCGCCGGCAGCGGCGGGCCGCGGCGCTGCTGATGGAAGGCGCCAACCTGTCCGACTACCGCTTCTTGACCTCGATCGGCGTTATCCCGACCGACCGCCCCCGGCAGGCGTTGACCAGCCTGCGCGACGGCCGGGTGCTGGTGATCTTTCCCGAAGGCGAGCTGAGACCGGCCGGTCCGCTCGGTGAGCTGGCGCCCGGCGCGGCGTGGCTGGCGCGGCGGGCCCCGGCGACGCTGCTGCCGGTCGCGGTGCGGGTAGCCGCCCGTGGCCACCAGTACCCCGAAGGCCTGATCGACATCGGAGCGCCCTGCCCGCCGGACCGGCTGGCCGCCGCTCTGGCCGGGCAGCTGGCCGGCCTGGACGCCACGCTGGCCGTCACCGATCCACGCGAGCCGCCGCCCGGGTTCCGATGCGTGGTGTCCGGGCGGTCCAGCTGGGACGAGCGGATCGATCGCTGGTCATCGAGGGTAGGCCGGCGGTGAGCGTCCTGTTCCGGGCAGTTCTGGGTTTCCTGCTGGTCAAGCTCACGACGCTGGCGATGAACCTGGCGTGGTTTCCGGTGCTGGGCAAAGGGCGTTCGGCAAGCGGGCAGCTCGGGTCACCGCACGACCCCGGGTCACCGCACGGCACGGTGTCGCTGCTGGTGCCGATGCGCGACGAGGCGGTCACCCTGATGCGGTTCCTGCCGGCGTTGCTGAACCAGTCGGGGGTCACCGAGCTGATCGTGCTGGATGACCAGTCCGGTGACGGCTCGGCCGCGCTGGCCCGGTCGATCATGGCCGGGTCGGCGCACGCCCGGCTGGTCAGCGGAACGCCGCCGCCGCCGGGTTGGGTGGGCAAGACCTGGGCCTGCGAGCAGCTGGCCGCCGAAGCGTCCGGCGAGCTGCTGGTCTACTGCGACGCCGACGTGCTGCTGGCTCCCGGCGCGATCGAGGCGGTGCTGCGGGCGATGGCCGAGCAGCGGGCCGACGTCTTCTCGGTCTTTCCCCGCCAGCTCACCGGCAGCCTCGGTGAGGCGCTGCTGACGCCCCTGATCGAGGATGTGCTGCTGTGCTTCCTTCCTTTCAGGCTGCTGTCGGTGGACGTGCCGGCAGCCGCCACCGCCAACGGGGCGTTGCTGGTGTTTCGCCGCCCGGCCCTGGACCAGCTTGCCGGGTTCTCCTCGGTGCGCTCGGAGATCGTGGAGGACGTCGCGCTGGCCAGGCGGACCCGGCGAGCGGGTCTGCGGCTCGGGCTCGCCCTGGGCGGTGACCTGGTGCAGACCCGGATGTACACCAGTTACCGCCAGGTCGTCGCCGGGCTGGGCAAGGGATTGCTCGCGGTGACCGGGGGATCGCGGTGGCGGCTGGTCGCGGCCGCCGGCTGGCACCTGGCCGCCTACACGCTGCCACTGGTCGCGGCGAGCCAGCGCCGGCGCTGGCTGTTGCCGTTCGGGTTGGGGCTTGCCGAGCGGCTGCTGGTCGGGCTGAAGTGCCATCCCAGGGCTGCCTGGCAGGCGGGCCTCACCCCGCTGAGCCCGATCGCGTTCCTTCCGGTGGCCATCCAGGCGATGCGCAGGCAGCAGAGCTGGAAGGGCCGCAGCTACCCGTGACAGCCCCCGCGCCTCGATCTCAACCGGTGGTCGGCCACCTCGGCCGGTGGGGCCGGCAACCGCTGCCGCTGCTGGAGGAGGGCGCGGCGCTGGGCCCGGTGTTCAGCCTGCGGCTGTGGCGAAGCACCATCGTGGGCTACTCACCGGACTGGAACCGGTTCGTGCTCGGTGACCTGGATCTTTTTCGCAGCAGGGGCAGCATGAGCGGGTTGTCACCGCACCTGGCGGCGGGCATCGTGCAGACGGAGGCGCCGCGGCACCGGCAACGCCGCGCCGAGCTGAACCCGCCCTTCGCCCGGCGACCGATCTCGGCCCTTCGCCCGCGTATCCGCGCGGTGCTCGACCGCACCCTGCCCAGTGGTGAGTTCGACGCGGTGGCCTGGTCTGCCTCGGTCACCCGCGAGATCCTTGCTGCCACGTTCTTCGGCGGCGCGCTGCCGGACCGGACGCTGGACGCCTTCCTGCGACCGCTGGACAGCCCGCTGCCCGGGCCGTTGCTGCGCCGGCCCGCCCTGTTCCGGCGAATGAACCGTGCCCTGGAGCGGGCGCTGCCCGAAGCGCCGGAGGGTTGCCTGGCCACCGCGTTCCGCGACCTTCCGGGCGGGCTGGAGGAGGTGCGGGTCGCCCTCAGCGCGGGCTATGACACCACCGCGCACACCATGGCCTGGTTGCTCTACCACGTCGGCCGCCAGCCGGAACTGCTCGCCGCCGAGCAGCGGCCGCTGGCGGTCAACGAGGTGTTGCGGCTCTACCCGGCGGGGTGGCTGGGCAGTCGCCGGGCCGCCCGGGACACGGCGTTCGAAGGCATCTCGATCCCGCGGGGCGCCCTGGTGCTCTACAGCCCCTACCTGACCCATCGCGATCCGCGGTTGTGGCCGGAGCCGCTGCTGTTCCGGCCACAACGATTCCTCGATCCGCTGCCGGCGTGGGGTTTCCTGCCGTTCGCGGCCGGTGAGCGGACCTGCCTGGGCAGCGCCTACGCCAGGCTGGTCCTGGACACCGTGCTGGAGGCGTTCGCCGGCAGCCGGCTCAGCGTGGTGGCCGGGGACCCGAAACCCCGGGCCGGCATCACGCTGGCGCCGGCCGGCCCGCTGCTGCTGCGGCGGGAGCAGCGCTCGATGGCTGCCCATGGCGACCGGGCGGCTGACGCCCCCGCCGGCCGCCAGCCGCGGTAGCGCCTTGCTTAACCCGCCAGCGCGGGTTAACTTATTAGCAAGGATCTAACAACTGGGCAGCCAGCAGGCGCTGACCCCCATCCGCACTGCCGCTTGGGCGTTGAGCGGTCAGCGGTTACCGTGAAGTGCCTATCAACACGGGGGAACAATGCGCGCTAAGCGCCTCATCGCGAGCATCGCCACGACCATTCTGGTGGCCTCCGGCCTCTCGCTCGTGCAGGGCGCCGCTCCGGCCGCCGCGATCGAGGGGCCGTTGCCGTCCAATGTCGCGCCGACCTGGCAGACCAACGGGCAGGTGACGGCCATCGCGGTGGTGGGGGAAAATGTCTACATCGGTGGCAGATTCACCAGCGTCCGGCTGCCCGGGCGGCCCATCGGCTCGGGTGAGATAGCTCGCAACCACCTCGCCGCGTTCGAGGTCGCCACCGGTCGGCTGGTCACCTCGTTCAATTACGACGTCAACGCTCCGGTGCACTCCCTGCAGTCCAGCGCCGACGGCAAGACCCTCTATGTCGGCGGTGACTTCAGCACCGTCAACGGCGTCGCCCGCAACCGGCTCGCGGCCATCACCGTCCCGACCACCGCTGTCCCGGCCGGCGTCCTGACCTCCTGGAACCCCGGCGCCAACGCCCGGGTGACCAGCATCGCCGCCTCCCATTCGGCGGTCTACGTCTCCGGCTCGTTCACCTCGGCCGGCGGCGCCGCCAAGCAGCGGCTGGCCGCGCTGAACCCGGGCACCGGCGCGGTGCTGCCGACCTTCACAGCCGCTGCGGACAACGTGGTCTACCAGCTCGCGCTGTCGTCGGGTGGCACCAAGCTCTACCTGGCCGGCGCCTTCCAGAGCGTGAACGGCGACCCGGACTCTCACGCCGCGGCGGTCCTCGACAGCGCCACCGGCACGATCCTGCCGTTTCCGGCCGGTTCGGTGATCCCGCCCCGGACCGCCTCCTGCATCGTCGAGGCCAAATCCGTCAAGACCGACAGCAGCGGCGCGTACTTCGGCGTCGAGGGCTCGGGCCTGGGCTGCTTCGACGGAACGTTCGCCGCCAATAACGATGGCACGCTGCGCTGGCAGAGCAAGTGCCTGGGCGCGACCCAGGCGGTGCAGCCGATCGGCGGCATCCTCTACACCGGTTCGCACACCCACGACTGCAGCGGTGATCGGCCCGCCGACCCGAACGCCTTTCCCGAGCTGGGCTCACTCAAGGGGCTGTCACGGCACCTGCTGTCACGCTCGACCACGAACGGGCTGCTGGGCACCTGGTACCCCAACACCGACGGCGGTCCGAACAACGCCGGCCTGGGCCCGCGGGTGATGGCCACCGACGGCAGCCAGCTGTTCGTCGGCGGTGAGTTCACCACCGTCAACGGCCTGCCCCAGCAGGGTTTCGCCCGGTTCGACCCGGCCACCGGTGATCTGGCCAGCCCGTCGCGCCCGGCCCCGCCCACCGCGGTCGCCCGGGCCGGCGGCAAGGTCTCGATCTACGTCCAGACCTCGCTGGACACCGATGACACCCACTTGACCGTCCGGCTCTTCCGGGACGGCGGCAGCACGCCGATCGCCACTGCGGCGGTGAACTCGCTGTTCTGGAAGCGCCCCGTGCTGACCTTCAGCGACGACGCGCTGCCCGTCGGCACCAGCCACAGCTACACGGCCGACGTCAAGGAGACCTCCGGCCCTCGCGTCGGTCCCAGGTCGCTGCCCAGCCGGACCATCACGGTGATCAGGACGGCCACGGGCTACCCGGCCGCGGTCGACCCGGACAGCCCGGTGCTGTTCTGGCGCCTCGGTGACGCGGGCAGCCCGCTCACCGCGGACAGCTCCAACACCAAGAACCCGGGCGGCCTCACCCTCGGCGGCGGCGGCCTCAGCTACAACGCCGCCGGCGCGATCGCCGGAAACACCGCCGTCACGCTGAACGGCACCACCGGCTACATCTCCGCCACCCGCGGCCAGAACTCGCCGGGCACCTTCTCGATCGAGGCCTGGTTCAAGACCACCAGCGTCAAGGGCGGCCGCATCTTCGGCTTCGGCAACCAGCAGGGCGGCCTGGACCTCTACGGCAACCCGGTGCCCAGCCGGCAGTACGACAAGCACCTCTACCTGGCCAATGACGGGCGGCTGGTGTTCGGCGTCCACGCCGGCCGGGCCATCACCCTGACCACCCCGGGCCGCTACAACAACGGGGCGTGGCACCACGTCGTCGGCACCCAGGGACCGCTGGGCATGACCCTCTACGTCGACGGCCGCAAGATCGCCCAGAACACCCAGGCCACCAACGCGCAGTACTACGGCTACTGGCGGATGGGCGGTGACAACCTCACCGGTTGGCCGCTGGCACCGACCAGCAGGTTCCTCGCCGGCACCCTGGACGAGGTGGCCGTCTACAACCGGGTGCTCGCCCTCACCTCGGTGCAGCGGCACTACGTCGCCTCCGGACGCCGGCTGTCCTGAGCGGGACTGCCGGCGGCTAGGACGGCTTGCGGGCGCTCACCACGAACGCCGCCAGGTCGCCGTCCACCGGCCCTGCGCCCAGCCTGGCGGTCATCTCCTCCCGCAGCGAGCGGGTAAGGCCCTCCAGCGAGCCGCGTTCCTGCAAGGCAAAGCGCAGCGGCGTCCCCAGGCAGAATCCTCTGGCGAGCTCCTCAACGGTGGAGCTGCCGCGCAGCACGACCCGCTCGATGCCCTCGACCACCAGCCCACCGGCCTGCAGGTCCGCGGTGATCCGCTCCGGATCGTGGTAGCCGTGCGGCACCCGGACGACGAAGTCCGGTGAGCCGTCTCCCAGCATCGCGGTGAGGCCGTCGACCATCGCCGCCGGGAAGTCCGAGGTCTCCACCGCGTCCCACACGGTGAACAGCAACGGCGCGCCCGGTTCCAGGACCCGCGCCGCTTCGGCGAAGGCGGCCGGCTTGTCCGGAAAGAACATCACGCCGAACTGGCAGACCACCAGGTCGAAGGAGCCCTCGGGCAGCTCGAGTCGTTGCGCGTCGGCCTGCAGCCAGGTCGGGCCGGGGACCCGGCCGGCGGCCCAGGACACCATCGCGGGATTGAGGTCGGTGGCGGTGATCTCGGCGTCGGGCAGAGTGCGCAGGAGTTCGGCCGTCAGGATGCCGGTGCCGGCGGCGAGTTCGAGCACTCGCCGGGGAGCCAGCCGCGCGGCCGCCGCGGCGACGTGCTGGGCGTACGGCGCGAACAGCGCCGGCCCGAGGCAGGTGTCATACACCTCGGGCATGCTGGTGACCCACTGCGAATCGGTGTCCATCCTGCTGATCATGGGGCAACGAGCCCACCGGGGCCAACTCGACCGGTCGGAAGGTCAGAGCGAGCCGATCCACTGTGAACCGTCGGGCGGGCGTTGCATCCTGGGTAGGGCGTTGCGTCCTGGGTAGGGCGTTGCGTCCTGGGTAGGGCGCTGCACCCTGGAGGGGAGGAGGTCGTCATGTCCATCGACGCGTCCACATCACTGTCGAGCGATGCCGCACCCACCGTGCTCGGCTTTCCACGCCGGCTGGCCGAACGCAGCCGGCTGCTGCGGCGCGAGCGGGCCAACGAGCTGTTGGTCGAGCTGCATTCGGCCCGGGCGCTGGTCACCGACGCCGCCAGGGTGGTGGCTGCCGGCTGGGTCCAGCGGGCCTGGTTCGCCTACCGGGACGAGCAGGGCCGCGAGCGTTTCGTCGGTGCGCACGACCTGCACCGGATCACCGGCCGGCAACCCACCGCCGCCTGCCTGGTCGGCGCGGTGGTGCATGCCGCGGGTGGCCTGCCGGCCGCCCGCACCGAACGGGTTCACCGCGCCCTGAACCTGACCTGGCAGGCGTGGTCCGGCGGCAGCGCCGAGCCGATCGGCTTCTGGCCGTCTCCGGTGACCCGGCTGGCCCGGGTCCGCGACCTCACCGCGTGGAACGATCAACCTCAGCGCCGAGCCGAGGACGTCACCGCTCTGCTCGATGCCGCCAGCCAGGTAGCTGCCCGCCAGCTGGCCGGAATGTCGCACCGGCGGCAGGGCAGTCGATGCTCAACTGATGTCGTAGACGAGGTCGACCGAGACGATCAGCTCCAACTGGCCGGCTTGTAACGGCACCGACTCCGCCGCCCCGGCAGCTGAGCGCATGTCATAGCTGATCGAGTGACCTGGATCCATCAGTTCGGTGAGGGACCGGATCCGGCCCAGGCTGACGCCGGCCGCCTTGGCAAGCTCGGCGGCCTGGGCCTTGGCCTGCTCGACCGCCCGGGCTCGGGCCTGGGCGCGCAGGGCGCTGTCGTCACCGACCGAGAACGAGATCTGCTGGACCCGCACGGCGTTTCCGACGGCGCGGGCGGCCGCGTCGATGAGCGCGCCGGCGCCGGCGATGTCGCGCGTCGTCGCCTGCACCATGTTGTCGACCTGGTATCCGGTGATGGTTGCCTTGTCGCTGTAGGTCGGGTGGATGTTCAGCTGGCGGGTCTGCAGGTCCTTGGCGGCGACGCCGCTTGATCGCAACAGGTTCAGCAGCGCGTTGCTCTTGGCGTTGTTGGAATCCAGGGCTGCCTTGGCGCTGGACGCCTGCGTCGAGACGCCGATCATGATCGTGAGCGTGTCGGGGGTGCCGCTGGCCCTGCCCACGCCACGAGTCGTGATGGTGTGGCCGTCCAACGTCGCGGGCGTGCTGACCGGCGCGGCTGCTGCCATGGGAAGCGCTCCTCTCATCTGGCTCGACACGCTCACCGCCGCCGCCGCGTCAATGGTTGTCGGGCCCATCGGTTTCCCTGTCCCCATCGACCCACCCCCCATCGACGTCCCGCTTCCCATGGACGTTCCTCCGCCCATCGGCTCCGGGGCGCCGACCATCGGTTCCTGGGCGCCGACCGCGGTCCCCCCGATCGGCGCCGTGTCGACAGGGGCTGGGCGGTCCTTGCTGCCGCCGCACGCGGTGAGCAGCAAGCCTGCGACGGCGACCGGGACTGCGGTGCGTGCGACGGTGAGCATGTCGGTCCTCCAGGTGGCGTGCCGGCAGCTGGGCGTGCCGACATACCCCCTAGATGACGTCGGGCCCGGAAAACGTTGCACCCGGTCAGCCGGTCACCCGGTCAGCCGCGCGCGGAGTGATCTCGCTCGCCCGTCTCACCAGGTGTCGCCGTCACGCCAATCGCAGACCAGCTCGCCTCGCCAGTCCAGCTCGGCCGACATCGGCAGGACGTAGATCCAGCCGTCCTCCTCCTCGGTCCGCACGACGCCGGTCAGGGTGAGCGCCGAGGTGGGTCCTTGCCAGCGACGCCACCCGCGGCCGGTGTAGAACGGCACCGCCTCCTCGGTGGCTCCCAGGGCTCCCAGCTCGTAGGCGTTGCGCGCCAGTTGCTCCAACGCCGCCATCATCGTCGCGCCGTGCCCGCGCCGCCGGGCCGTCGCGCGCACCCCCACGCCTTCGAGGTAGCCGGTGCGCAATGCTCGGCCGTTGTGCAGCAGCCGTCGTTGGATCAGGGCGGCGTGCCCGACCAGCTCATCGCCTTCCCACACCAGGGCATGCACTCCGCCGAGGCAGTGCTCCCAGTCCTGCTCGGTCAACTCCCCGTCGAAGACCTGGTCGAGCAACTGGTGGGCCGCGCTCAGGACGGCCGGGTCGAGCTGGCCGGTGTGGGCCAGGACAAGCTTGGTCATGCCGGCATTCTCCACCGAGCGCCGGCTGGCTTCCTCCCACCGAGCGCCGCTGGCTTCCTCCCACCGAGCGCCGCTGGCTTCCCACCGAGCGCCGCTGGCGCGGGGACGCCGGATGGGGCTAGCCGCGCGAGCGCCGCACGCGCCGCACCGAGGCCCTGACCAGCCGGTAGCCGAGCACGCCGCGCAGCGCCCACGGAGCGCCGACGATGATCGGGTCCAGCCACTGGTGCTTGACGTCGGTGCGCTTCTTGCCCAGCCGGGAGGACAGCCCGTGATGGGAGAACTCGCTCAGGACGCCGGTCTCGGTCACCGGGTTGTCCGGCCGGCGGCTCACCATCGAGGCCAGGTTGGCCTCCACGGAGTTCACCCGGTCAGCGGCGATCAGGAGCAGCCAGTGGGCGGCTCGCGCTTCGCTGTAACGGCGGTAGGCGTACTTGCGGATCGCTCCGGACAGCCCGGTGGGCGGGCAGGAGGTGCCGAAGACCGGGGTGAGAAAGGCGTGCTCGATCGAGCGCTCCCGGGGCCACTTCTCAGGCTGGCGCTCGGGAAAGTCCCAGTGCGCGCCGGTGGGCTCGAAGCGTTCCCGCGGCACCGAGGGGCGGTCGTGGGGGTCCAGGTCGGCTCCCCAGCCGGGAATGGTGGCCCGCAGCTCGTCGATCGGAACCGGCAGCGATGGCTTGTCCGGCGTGTAGACCGGCAGCGACGGCTTGTCCGGTGTGTAGACCATGATTGCTCCCTACGCGGCGTTCGGAACGACGAGCGGCTTGATGCAGTCATCGAGCTTGGCGGAGAAGATGTGGTAGCCCTCGGCGATGTGCTCCAGCGGGATGCGATGGGTGACGATGTCGCTGGGCTTGAGGTAGCCGTTGCGGATGTGCTCGAACAGCCGGGGCCACTGCCGCTTCACCGGGCACTGGTTCATCCGCAGCGTCAGGCCCTTGTTCACGGCGTCCCCGAACTTCACCGCGCTGAAGATCGGGCCGTAGGCGCCCACCACCGAAACGGTGCCGCCCTTGCGCACCGAGTCGATCGCCCAGTTCAGCGCGACCGGCGAGCCGCCCTGCAACTTCAACTTCGCGGCCGCCACGTGCTGCAGGAAGTTGCCGTCGGCCTCCGCGCCCACCGCGTCGATGACGACGTCCGCGCCGAGGTGGTCGGTCGCCTTCTTCATCTCCACCACGATGTCGTCGTACTCGGTGAAGTTGTAGGTCTCGGCGTGGGCGAAGCTCTGCGCCTTGTCCAGCCGGTACTGCAGGTGGTCGATGACGATCACCCGGCCGGCGCCCATCAGCCACGCCGACTTGGCCGCGAACAGGCCCACCGGGCCCGCGCCGAACACCACGACCACGTCGCCCTCGACGATGTCGCCGAGCTGGGCTCCGAAGTAGCCGGTCGGCAGGGCGTCGGTCAGCAGCACCGCATCCTCGTCATCCATCCAGTCGGGGATGATGCTGGGCCCGACATCGGCGAAGGGCACCCGGACGAACTCGGACTGGCCGCCGTCATAGCCGCCGCAGGTGTGGGAGTAGCCATAGATGCCCCCGACCGCGGTGGCGTTGGGATTGACGTTGTGGCAGTTGGAGTAGAGCCCGCGCGCGCAGAAGAAGCACGAGCCGCAGTAGACGTTGAACGGCACCATCACCCGGTCTCCGGGCTGGAGGTTGCGCACCGAGGGCCCGACCTCGTGCACCACGCCGATGAACTCGTGCCCGAACGTCATGCCGATTCGGGTGTCGGGCATCATGCCGTGATAGAGGTGCAGATCCGATCCGCAGATGGCGCCCAGGCTCACCCGCACGATCGCGTCATTCGGGTGTTCGATGGCCGGGATGTCTTTCTCCTCGACCCGGATCCGGTACGGCCCGCGATACACCATGGCTCGCATGTGTCCCTCCGCAGGGAAGCGGCCCTGAGGCTCGGTCCGGACGAGTCACAGCTTGACTTCGGGACCGGCGACCGCGTCTTCACCCTAACCCCGCGCCGCGCTGACCCGCCATGCCCTGGCTGCCTTCAGTCCGATCGACGAGCCGGCCGCCGCGCCGGAGGGCGCGCTGCCCGGTACCACTGGGCGCAGAACAGCACGATCAGGGCGAGTGCCAGCAGGTCGCCGCCGTAGTACATCAGCAGCGCGCCGCTTTCGGCCGCCGCGGCCGGCGTCCCCGCGGGAGGGTGGCCGTAAAGGTGCTTGGCCAGGATCGAATGGGCGGCGATGGCGAGCACCACCACGACCAGTCGCAACCGGAAGCTCCTGCGATGCGGCGCGGGGTCGACGCCGACGATGGAGGCGGTGAAGAGGTAGCCGGTGAGAAAGAAGTGGGTCAGCAGGAGAGGGTGCAGGGCCGGCTTGCCCAGCATCGCGGCGCCGAGCGGGGTCGCGTAGAGCGCCCACAGCGAGCCGACGTTGAGGATCGCCGCCGGCGCCGGGTCGGTCAGGAACCGGGCGGGCCGGCTGTTGAGCAACCGTGAGACCCGACGCGCGCGGCCCACGTCGAGCGCGCGCAGCGCCAGGGTCACGGGGGCGGACAGCACGATCAGCAGCGGGGCGAGCATCCCGACCAGCAGGTGGGCGGCCAGGTGCGCCGCGAAGTCGTGGTGTGCCGCGTCGGCGAGCGGGCCGAGGGCCGCCGTCGCGATCGTGGCGAGCCCGAGCAGCCACAGGATGCCGCGATGAGCGGGCCAGGCGGTGGCGCCGGCCCGCGTCCGGGAGCGGGCGGCCGCCAGGTAGAGCACCGCGGCCACGGTCAGCGACGCCAGCAGCAGCCAGCTCGCCCCGGGCTGGCCGTGATCCTCGGGCACTGTCCTCGGCGCTCAGCGGGACGGGCGCCGGCCGGCCGCGACCGTCAGCGCGACACCCAGTGCCAGCAGTGCCAGCGCGAAGGCGTTCCACGCGAGGTCATAGGGCAGGATCTCGACGCCGTAGCGGATCTGGTGCACGCCCAGGACCTTGTGGTCGATGACGCCGTCCCAGAGCTGGAACAACCCCGCTCCGGTGAAGAAACCGGCCCAGGCCGCGACGGGTGAGAACGCGTTCCTGCGCCGGGCGTCGGCGAGCAGGAAGAAACCGGCCACCAGCGCGACCAGTTCGGCCGCGTGCAGCACCCCGTCGGAGAGCAGGCCGATCTCGGAGGTCGACCTGTCATAGAAGTGGTGCCAGTTCAGCAGCTGGTGGAACACGATCTCGTCGACGCCGGCCATCACGGCGGCGCCGATGGCGAACGCCGACCAGTACGACTTGTCCCGCAACGCAGACGCCCGCTCGAAGCGGGGTGCAGCTGGCGCCATCGGCCCCCCCGTTCGAGTCGGCGCTTCTTCCATGGAAACCCTACGTGCGCTGTCGAAGCCGCGCCTCGACCGCTGGAACCGGCCGGCGCCTATCCTGGGCGGATGAACCTGGAGTTCAGCGGCGAGCTGTGGTTCTGGAAGGGCCCCGCACCCTGGCACTTCGTCACCGTGGGGGAGCCGCAGTGCCACGAGCTGGAAGCTGCGTCGGCGATCGTGTCCTACGGCTGGGGCATGATCCCGGTCACGGCGCGGATCGGCCGGACCAGCTGGGCGACGTCGCTGTGGCCCAAGGACGGGCGCTACATCGTGCCGGTGAAGGCCTGGGTGCGAAAGGCCGAAGGGCTCGAACTGGGTGACATCGTGACGGTGCGGCTCGGCCTGGGGGCCTGACCGCCGCCGGCGATCACGTCGGCCGAGGGTGAAGTAGGCTTGCCGGATTCGACGAATCCGCGGGCCAGCTGAGCCCCAAGCCCGGCGAGGCGGTTATGTCCAATCTGCGTGCGACGGCCCTGGACCGAGCAGACGTCGATCAGCTGTTCCCCTCCGACCTTCCGTCGCCGGCCGACTGGGAGCGCGCCTACCCGCCCCGTGACCTGCCCAGCGGCGCGCAGGTCACCCGGTTCGGGCCCTCACCCACCGGGTTCGTGCACATCGGCGGCCTCTACGCCGCGCACATCAGCCAGGACGTCGCCCGCCACTCCGGCGGCGTCTACTTCGTCCGGATCGAGGACACCGACCAGTCCCGTGAGGTCGAGGGCGCCCTCGTCCAGTTCGACCGGGCCTTCAGCTACTTCGGCCTGCACTCCGACGAGGACGACGTCACCGGGGGCTACGGGCCCTACCGGCAGTCCGAGCGCGCTCGCATCTATGAGACCTACGCCCGCGAGCTGATGCGCACCGGTCAGGCCTACCCGTGCTTCGCCACGGCCGAGGAGCTTGCCGGGATCACCGAGCGCCAGAACGCGGCCAAGGAGGCGCCGGGTTACTACGGCAAGTGGGCGATCTGGCGTGACGCCGACCCCGACCGGGTGCGCGCGATGCTGGACGCTGGCACGCCCTACGTCATTCGGCTGCGCGCCCCCGATGACCCGGGCCGGATCACGTTCACCGACGTGGTGCGCGGTGAGCGTGAGCTGGACGGCAACCGCAACGACGCCGTTCTCCTCAAGTCCTCCGACCGCTCGCCGCGGTTGCCGACCTATCACTTCGCCCACGCCGTCGATGACCACCTGATGCGGGTGACCACGGTGGTGCGCGGTGACGAGTGGTTCTCCTCCATCCCGTTGCACGTGCAGCTGTTCGAGGCGCTCGGGTTCGACCGGCTGGACTACGCCCACATCGCGCCGCTGTCCAAGCCGGTCAAGGGCGGCCGGCGCAAGCTGTCCAAGCGCAAGGACGTCGAGGCCAGCGTCGACTTCTACATCGAGGCCGGCTACCCGGCTGAGGCGGTGCTCTACTACCTGCGCGGCCTGGCCAACGGCCGGCTGGCCGAGCTGCCCGAGCCCGAAGCGCTCAGCACGCCCATCCGGCTGGACCTGCTCGGCGTCGCCGGCCCGCTCGTGGACCTGGTCAAGCTCGAGGACATCAGCGCCGATCACATCGGCACGATG
Source organism: Jatrophihabitans sp. (assembly GCA_036389035.1). Taxonomy (NCBI): domain Bacteria; kingdom Bacillati; phylum Actinomycetota; class Actinomycetes; order Jatrophihabitantales; family Jatrophihabitantaceae; genus Jatrophihabitans; species Jatrophihabitans sp. The sequence goes on along the minus strand of DASVQQ010000001.1, from coordinate 37,140 downwards.
GCGGACCGGGCCGTGTACGACGAGCTGCTGGTGTGGGCGACGGCGTATGACCCGGAGCTGGCCGTGGTGCTGCGCGCCGAGCAGGAGCAGGCGCTGCGGGCGCTGTCGGTCGAGCGCGGCGGCGTGGCCAACCCGCGCAAGGACCTGCGCAAGTGGAGCGACTTCCGCGCCCACTACGCCTTCTTCTTCACCGCGCTGTTCCAACCGGTGACGGGATTCGACGATGAGCGCGTGCAGGCCCTCGGAGTGGACGCCGACGCGGGCGCGGCCTTCGTGCGGCTGCTGGTGGAGCGCTATCGCGCCGATCCGGACTCAGACGCCTGGTTCGCCCAGATCCGGTCGGCGGCCGCCGAGGCCGGGTTCGCGGCCAGTGCCGCCGAGCGCCGGGCCGATCCCGATCGCTACGCGGGGGTTTTCAAGGACGCTGCGCAGCTCGTCCGGGTCGCGATCACCGGATCGCCCCGCAGCCCGGACCTGCACGCGATCAGCGAGGTGATCGGGGCGCAGGAGTTCCTGCGGCGGCTCACCCCCTTGGTGAGCCACCCACCCGGTGACCAGCCACCACGCGCTGGCTAGGAGTCAGGTAGTGAGCGAGACAGAACACGACGTCGCATGGCAGCCCGACATCCTGGGTGAGGGCTACGTCCAGCAGGTGATCGACCTGGGCGCTGACCCGGACGGCGAGGGTGACATCGCGGCGGTGCTGGTCCGGCGCGACCGGCGTGCCACGGAGGTCTCGCACGGCGCGGTGCTCTACGTGCACGGGTTCTCGGACTACTTCTTCCAGACCGAGCTGGCCGACTTCTTCGCCGACCGCGGGTTGGCGTTCTTCGCCCTGGACCTGCGCAAGTCCGGCCGGTCCCGCCGGCCGGGGCAGACAGCGCATTACGTCTCGGACCTGGCCCGCTGTGACGCCGAGCTCGAGGCGGCGCTGGACATCGTGGCCGGCGAGCACCCCGGGCAGCCGGTCGTGGTCGTCGCGCACTCGACGGGCGGGCTGATCACGCCGCTCTGGCTGGATCGCCGCCGGCAGGCCGGCCGGGTCGCTCCGATCGCCGGGCTCGTCCTCAACAGCCCGTGGTTCGACCTGCAGGGCAGGGCCGTGCACCGTGGCCCGCTGACCCAGGCGCTGCGCGTGCTCGGCCGGGCGCAACCGCTGCGCCAGCTGAGGCTGCCTACCGGCGTGTACGGCTCGACGATCCACACCAGCGGCACCGGTGAGTGGTCCTTCGACCTGGAGCTCAAGCCGCTGGAGGGGTTCCCGGTGACCGTCGGCTGGGTCAACGCGGTTCGCCGTGGTCACGCCCGGCTGCACCGCGGCCTGGACATCGGGGTGCCGTCCCTGGTGTTGCGCTCGGACCGCACGCACTTCTCGACCCGGTACTCCGACATCAGCGACCGGGCTGACGTGGTGCTCGACGTCCGGCAGATCGCGCGCTGGGCCGGTTGCCTGGGCGGCGAGACCACCGTGGTGCCGATCGCCGGGGCGCGGCACGACGTCTTCCTGTCCCGGGCGGAACCGCGGCAGCAGGCCTATGCCCGCCTGGACCGCTGGCTCGGCGAGCACGCGCTGATGGCGGAGTTCCCGACTCGCGATTGAGTTCTGTCCCGAGGCGCGGAGCATTTACTTCGATGGGGTGCTTCGATGGGGTGCTTCGACGGCGATGACCGGAACATAGGTCCCGGCCGGGTACTCGGTCACCGAGTAACCCGGCCGGGCTGTCGTTTTCGTCCTCGGGTCAGGTCGGAGCCGTGCCGCCGCCCATGTACGGATTCGGCTCCATCGGCGGGTCGTCGTCTGCGGAGTCCTTATCCGGTAGCGGTGGCAGCGTCTGGTCGCTGTCGTCCTCAGCGGTCGGGTCGGGGATGACTGGTTCGCTCATGAGACGCTCCTCGGGGTCGGCGTTGCTTCACACACATCAGACGCACGGGATGGCTGATTGGTTGCTTGCTATCTCAGTGCGGTACCGGCGTCGCACTGCCTGATACGGCTTGGTCACCAGGTTGGGCCGTCTCGTCTAGAAAGGCATGGCGCAACGTCTGACGTGAGGGCGAGGCCTCGACTCCACCGGTTGTTCACTCTGGCGTGGGTCGCGGGTCATGGAGCTCGCTTACGTTCGCTGGGCAGCCAGCGACCCTAGGAGAGCGATCGATGATCCAGCCTTACGACGACGAGGCCGACCTGAACCCGGCCACCGGCACCCACCTGCGCGAGGTGATCGCCTCCCGTGTCTCGCGCCGTTCGGTGTTGACCGGTGGCGCCGCGCTCGCGGCCGGGTTCTTCTCCAGCGGACTGCTCGCCCCTGCCGCGCGCGCCGCGGCGCCGCGGGCGGCGAAAAAGGGCCTACTCGGGTTCACACCGATCCCGCTCAGCCGCGGTGATGAGGTGGCGGTCCCGCCGGGTTACAGCGCGCGGGCGTTCATCCCGTGGGGCACGCCGCTGCTCGGCGACTACCCCGACTTCGTGCCCGGCGCCAACACCGCCGACGAGCAGGCCCAGCAGGTGGGTGCGCACCACGACGGCATGCACTACTTCGCGCTGCACCACGGTCGCAAGGGCAGCACCCACGGGCTGCTGGTGCTCAACCACGAGTACGTGGACGAGGGCTACCTGCAGACCGGCACGCTCACCGTCCCGCCCGCGAGCGGGTGGACGCCGGAGATGGTCCGCAAGTCGCAGAACGCGCACGGCGTCAGCGTGGTGGAGATCAAGGAGTCCGGCGGTGACTGGGAGGTGGTGCGCGGCCGGTACAACCGGCGGATCACCGCGAACACCCCGATGACCTTCGCCGGCCCGGCCACCGGGCACCGCCTGTTGCGGACCGCTACCGACCCGGCCGGCACGACGCCGCTGGGCACGTTCAACAACTGCGCGCACGGCTACACGCCGTGGGGCACGTACCTGACGTGCGAGGAGAACTTCAACGGCTACTTCCGCCTCGATCCCGGCGCCTACACCGCCGAGCAGGCCGCGAACCAGGGCCGCTACGGCATCGGCGGAGACCGCAACCGGTGGGCGACCAACGATCCGCGCTTCGTCGTCACCCCGACCGATCCGAACGAGCCCAACCGCTTCGGCTGGGTCGTCGAGGTCGACCCGTTCGATCCCCACTCCACCCCGGTCAAGCGCACCGCGCTCGGCCGGGTCAAGCACGAAGGCGCGACCGTGCACGTCAGCAAGGGCGGCCGGGTGGTCGTCTACCTGGGCGACGATCAGGTGAACGAGTACCTGTACAAGTTCGTCAGCGCCGGCAACTGGAAGGACCTGCTGCGCGAGCAGGGCAAGAGCCCGCTGGACGAGGGCACGCTCTACGTCGCGAAGGTCAACGACGACGGAACCGGTCAGTGGCTGCCCCTGGTGCACGGCAGCGGGCCGCTGACGGCAGCCAACGGCTTCGCCGACCAGGGCGACGTCCTGGTCAAGACCCGCCTTGCCGCGACCGCGCTGGGCGCGACGCCGATGGACCGGCCGGAGTGGACCGCGGTCGACCCGATCACTGGCACCGCCTACCTGACGCTGACCAACAACACCAGCTCGGCGAAGGTGCTCAGCGCGGCCAACCCGCGCAAGCCCAACGTCTGGGGCCACATCCTCGGCTGGAACGAGGCCGGCGGCGACCACGCGGCGACGTCCTTCAGGTGGGAGCTGTTCCTGGTGGCGGGGCAGGGCCGCGGCAGCGGCGACGGCTCGACCATCGCCGACTCCGACGCCTTCGGCTCGCCGGACGGCCTGTGGGCCGACCCGGACGGCCGGCTGTGGATCCAGACCGACGGTTCCCAGCCCAGCGGCGCCAACGACCAGATGCTGGCGGCCGATCCCGGGGTCCGCGACGCCCACGGCGCGCCCGAGGTGCGCAGGTTCTTCACCGGTGTCACGAACGGCGAGGTCACCGGCGTGGTGTGCACCCCCGACCAGCGCACCATGTTCGTCAACATCCAGCACCCCGGCGAGGGCGGCGGCAGCACCTGGCCGCGGCTGGACGGGATCACCACCCCGAGGTCGGCGACCGTCGTGATCACCAAGGACGACGGCGGGGTGATCGGCTCCTGAGCTCAGGGTCTGCCGGCCACGTTGGTCAGCTGCTGCTTGCCCGACCGCGCTCCATCTGCTGGATCACGTCGAGCAGAGCGGGCTTGGCATAGGCCCAGTTGTGGCACTTGAAGCTGCGAAGCCCCTCGAACGAGGCGCCGCAGTTGACGCAGCTGACGTGGGCGATCGCCTTCGGCGCCTCGGTGTTGACGTACTTCTGCTCGCCGAGGATGACGTTGGCGATCATCTCGGCCGAGTGCACGCGGGCCAGCCCCGACGCGACGATGTCCAGCCAGCTGATGGTGCGATCGCACTCGGCGCAGGTCTTTCGCTCACCGCTAACCCACAGCGGCGCGCCGATGGTGTCCGGCGGCATGTTGAGCAACTTCTCGATCTCGCGCACGTCCTGATCGCTGGTGAGCCAGCGGTGCCGGCCGGGCAGTGAGGCCGGCGAGTCGTACACCTGACGGAACACCGCGTCGTCGACGGCGACGGTGTGGCGCTGTTCGTCCTGCATGGGGAGCCTCCAGGGTGATCAAGGTGACGCACGAGCGCGCGCCGACGTAAGAGCCGGAGGCGGTTGAGGCCAGCAGCCTGTGTAGTAGGGGAGCGCGATGATCCGGTGATACGTCCGATGTGCCAGCGCGCCTCGGGCAGCCGCTCCGCCTAGCGGCGAGGACCGCTACCGTCTGAACATGCTCATCGCTGGTTCAGTCGATTTGAACGAGGTGTTGGCGCAACTGGCCGTCGCCCGTCCGGTGTTCCACTCCGAAGCCGACTTCCAGCTGGCCTTCGCCTGGCTGGTCCAGCGACACGATCCTGCGATGCGGGTGCGGTTGGAAACCCGGCCAGTGCCGGGCGTGCGCCTGGACTTGGACTTCGCTCGTCCGGACCTCGGCCGCGCGAGCGCAATCGAGCTCAAGTACCTCACTCGGCGCTGGACCGGCCAGGTGGACGACGAGTGGTTCGAGCTGAAGGATCAGGGGGCACAAGACATCCGCGGCTACGACTGCGTTAAGGACATCGTGCGGGTGGAAACGTTCGTGGCCAGCCGCTCTGGCTGTGACGGGGCAGTGATCGTGCTGACCAACGACCCGAGCTACTGGAAGCCTGGCACGGGGTTAAAGGACACCAACGCCGCTGCCTTCAGGCTCGGCGAGGGCACTGTGCTCTCCGGCCTCAAAGCCTGGGGCCCTAACACCGGAGCCGGGACACGTAAGGGCCGAGAGTTGGATCTCGCGCTCACGGGAACCCACACGCTGGGCTGGGCCGACTACTCACAGCTGCCGGGTGAGGCGACAAGAGGCCGGCTGCGTGCGTTAGTTGTGGAGATCCCAGCAACCCACAAGCCTGCTGTGTAGCACTGTTTCCTTCTGAACGCGGGTGATCCGATGCTGAGGCTCAACGTCCGGTGCGGATCAGTTCGCCAGGTTCACGCGCGGGACCGGCTTGCTTCGGGTCTAGAAGCCCGGCGGCCGGCTTGGCGGGTGCCGACCATGCCGGCAACGGCCACCGGCGCTCGGACGCATAGGAACCAGGCCGGTGCGTCCTTGACGACTACGGGTGGTTGTCATACCTCGGGTAGCGGACGCTGACCACGCCGTCGACGCTGCCGATTACCTCGACGATCTCTTTGGTGTACCGGTCCTTGCCGTGGGGAGTCAGTTTGACATCGGGGTCGATGTTCACCTGCCGCGCATGGTGGTGTTGGGCGTAAACGTCGGTCGGCTTGCCGTTGATCACCTTGGCGCAGACCGACAGGGACGTCGTTCCATCGGCCTCTGCGTGGACGACGAGCATGCCACGATCGGTGGGAATGGGCATGGGTGTGTCTACCTTTCTTATCGATCATCGGTTGGGAATTCCAGTGGCGAAGGCTTGGGCTGGCCGGCGCCGAACATCACCTGCCGCCAGTCGCCGGCGTAGCAGAACACTCCGGCGCGGGTGTTGATGCCGAGGCGGTGAGGCACCCGCGAAGCGTAGATGTGGCGCGGCACGCTGCCCATGGAGTAAACGCTGTCAAGGTCGCGCCACAGCGACATGCTCAGCACCGTGCGGGCCCGCCAGTCGCGCAGCATCACCGCCCCGAGGTATCCCTCAGCAAGTTGGGCCACCTGCCGTTTGATTCGTGCGTGTAGCACCACGACGACTACCATGGCAAAAAAGCTTGGGCATTCGAACCGGGTGATCATCACCTGACCTCGGGTCGGGTCGATGTCGAACGCCGGGCTCAACCGGTCACGCTCATGAGAAGCGTGCCCAGTCCCGCGGCCAGCATCGTCGCGCCGGTCGCCCAACGAGTCCGTCGTATCCATGTCCAGTCCAAGCCGCCTCTCATGGCCACGGCCCAAGCGGTCATGCTCAGGGTAAGGACCCCGGCCGTCGCGGCCAGGCTGAAAGCAATCAGGGCGGCTGGGACCAACCCCGGATCCAGCAAAGTCACCGCGGCGATGGACAGCCACAGCAGTGATGACGCCTTCTGGGTGGTGACGAGAAGACCCAGGTCGAAACCCCATGTCAATCCGAGGGCTCCGGGCGGCAGCGACCGGACCAGGCGTTGGGGCACTTGACGCCACACGTGCGGCGTACGCCCGGTCAAGTCCGCCAGGCCGAGTGCGAAGGCTAGGCCGACGAGCAGGACCATCTTTACCGGTAGTGGCATGACCCTCCCGGCGAGGTGCCCGGCCAGGTACAGCGGTACGGCCAGGACCAACCCCGCGCTGATGCCCCCCACCGCGAGACCGGTCAGGAAGCGGGCGCCGCTGGCGCGGCTTCGCTGCAACATCGGGCCGGCGACCCCAGCCATGGACAAGCCTCAAGGGCTCAGTATCTGCAACAGCGCCCCAGCCACACCCATGATCACCCAGACGGTCACTGCGCAAGTCCTATCGGGGCCAACACGCGTAGGCGGAATACCTGTAGCCGGAGGTCTCGCAGCATTCGCACTGATACGGAATTCCATTCCTGGAGTAATAACAGCGCCACGAGTAAACCGCATTCGACATGCAGTTCTGATAACCGATGTTCGACGGGCAGTGGGCGAGATTGCAACACCCGCAACCACCAGCGGCGGAGGCGCTAGAGGCGCGGCCGAAAGTTGCGCCAGCTACGGCGAGTCCGCCGATACCGACGCGGGCTAGGAACTTGCGCCGCCCCAGCCCTGGCGCATTTTCTCTGGGGGTCGGGTCAGGTGGCTGCGCTGTCATACCGTCTCCTTGGTTTGTAAAAGCGTCAGTTAGGTGGTGGGTCGTCCGTCCGGCTACGTGACCGGGGAAACTGCGGACTGCAGGGCCGCGACATCGGTGAACACCAGCGCCGAGCTCACTTGGCCGTCCCGCAAAATCAGCGCCGACGGGCTGGTCAGCACGCCGAATTCCTTGGTCACCCAAGCCCCGTTGACGTCGACATACACCGAAGCCCGGGGGAGGCCGTGCTCCCGCACGAAGGCCTCGGCACGGTCAGGATCGGCAGTGGATAGGACCACGCCCGTGTCATAGCCAGCCATCGGTTCGAAGCGGTCACGCAACTGCCCCGCGACCTGGGCGCAACTGGCACATGAGGTACTCAGCACCAGCAACACCGCGTCGGTGGCCGTCGCCAGTGGAGCCAACTCCTGAGGCCAGGCCTGGGGGCGCTGTCCGACCTTCGCCTCTTCGAGCGGACCGGTAGCGGCGGGCGCGGGCCCAACCCGGGAGTACAACTCTCCCAGCATTGCGAAAAACATGATCATCACAGCCACCATCAGCAGGATCATGAACGCCAGGGCATAGATCATCAGCCGGTACTCCTAATTCTGTGAGACTTTGCGGCCACGCAACCCGAGTGAGGGAGCCAGGTCCCTGATCATGTCCCGGTACAGCCATCCGGCGAGCACCGCTGCCGCCGCAGCCGTGCCCAGCATGGGGAGACCCTCAGGCGCCGCCCAACCACCGGAGCCGCCCCGGAACAACAACGCCGACAAGCCAGCGAGTATGAAGCCGAAGACCACGTTTCGTGCTCCCAGCGACCGGCCACCGGCCCGGCCGAAGCAACCGCAGGGCGTGCCGAGCCCGCGGCTCGAAGCGAGGATGCCGGCACCGGCGAACGTGGCACCGAGCACCACTCCAGCGGCAGCGCCTGCCCCGCGTGCCATCGGCACCGACAGGGCGAGCGCCGTACTGATCTCGGCCACCGCCACCAAGCGGGCCAGCACCATCGCGCGCGACCCCACCGCAGGCACCAACTCACCGATGGCCCGGCTCAGATGCGACGGGACCGCCAGCTTCGTCATCCCAGCACAAAGGAGGGTGCCGGCGAGCAGAACGGCGAGAGCGTCAAAGAATGCGGCTACCGCCATCGCATCGCCTTTCGCCAACTATGCGAGGCAATACGGTATCAGCTAGTACATAAACCGACCAAGCATTAGGTTATGGCATTGTTTACCCAACAGGCGAATTGCACACGAGTGCACTGCGGAGATTGGATCGCTGTGCCCGGGGAACCGGACACATGCCCGGACCGACTCAGCCGCGCGGCCGGGATAAGTTGAATCACGCTCTCGGGCCACGTCGCCCTTAACCGGCATCACACTAACCGTGCCCTCAGGGCTAAGGGTCTACCGGACGAGTACGAATTGACTCCTACGGTCGGGACAACGCCTTATGACCATCGGAACGCTCCTGGCTAAAGCTGAAGCCACAGTTGATAGCAGCGATGCAGGACACCATGACGACGAGCCCACGCGACAACTCGACGAGGCGAAAACCCGAGATCGCAACCATCGATTGGAGCGACCCGATGACGCGCGGCGCGAGCCGGCGGCACTGGCGGACCAGCCTCGGACCTGCAGCGTCAGCTCTCCACGCTGGAGGTGCGGCAGATCAGCAATGGTGTGCGCGCGGGTGACGCACGCCGACAGGGCAGCGCTGATCCATGGAAGGCTCAGCGGCCGGTGGCGCCGTCGATCAGCTCGCGGAGGATGTCGGCATGGCCCGCGTGCCGGGTCGCCTCACCGGTGGCGTGCGCGATCACCCAGCGCAGGCTGAGGTATTCGCCGTCGATCGGCACCACCACGCGAGCCTCGGGGTCACCGACGCGGCGGATCAGCTCGTTGCTCTCCTCGATCGCGGCACGGTAATCGGCGATGACCTCGGCCCCGCCGCGGTCGGCAGGGACCGCCATGTCGAAGTCGAAATCGGCGTCCTCGCCGATGCCGGCGAGCTGGTGTCCGAACCAGAACCGTTCGCCCACGGTCAGGTGCTGGATCAAGCCCAGGATCGAGGTGCCACTCGGGACGACGGCCCGGCGCAGTTGCTCCTCGGTGAGACCGGCCGCCTTCTTGAGCACGCAGGACCGGACGAAGTCCAGGAAGGCCAGCGCGGTGTCGAGTTCGCCGGTGTCGACGCGCGGGACGGGCTCGCGTTGGGTCTCGAAGTCCGGCGGCCGGCTTGGTGTGGTTTCGACCATGCGGCAACGGTAAGACTTGCAACCGGTACCTGGGTACAGGCTTACCGTGTGCTTATGACAACGACACCGGGCGCGGGCCTGGGGTGGGCGCCCGCCGCCTGCGCCCTGCCGACAGAAGAGCAACCGTTGCGGATCGCCGAGTTCGACACCCTGTTCTCCCGCCACGTCCAGCAGGTGCGCCGGGAGGGCACGACCCGGCTGCTGCTGGCGCTGTCGAGCGGGCCGGAGGTCGCGGCGACGGCAGCGGCCCTGGCCGTCCGCGAGTCCCGCTGCTGCTCGTTCTTCACCTTCGACCTGCGGATCACCGACAGCGCGCTGACCCTCGTCGTCAGCACGAGCGACGCGCACGCCGGCGTGCTGGCCGCCCTGGCGGACCGGGCCGCGTCGCTGTCCGGGCGGTGTGACCGGGCTGCGGACCGGTGAGGTCGCCAAAAGCTTCGCCCTGCCCGCTGCCGTTCGTCGAGCTGCGGTTCGTCGAGCTGCCGTTCGTCGAGCTGCCGTTCGTCGAGCTGGCGCGAGCGCAGCAGCAGGCGTGACGCGCGGGGCCGAAGCCTGTCGCTCTACGATCGGTCGGTGACCATCGCCCGCTCGATCCTGCTGTTCGTGCTAGCGGCGGTGGCCGAGATCGGCGGCGCCTGGCTGGTCTGGCAGGGCGTCCGCGAGAGCAAGGGACTGGCATTCGTCGCCGCCGGCATCGTCGCGCTCGGCGCCTACGGCTTCGTCGCCACGCTGCAGCCGGACGCCAACTTCGGGCGCATCCTCGCCGCTTACGGCGGCATCTTCATCGCCGGCAGCCTGCTCTGGGGCATGGTCGTGGACGGCTTCAAGCCCGACCGGTGGGACCTGTGGGGCGCGGCCATCTGCCTCATCGGCGTGGCCGTGATCATGTACGCACCGCGCGCCGGCGCACTGGAGGCATGACCCGGCGCGCACGCGGCCAGGGGCCCGACGGCGAGACGAGCGATCACCATCCTCGACGAGGTCGGCGGGTGGCGGATCGGCTGGCGAGCCGCTGAGACGTCGGGTCAGGCCGGCCGGGACACCGTCGCGGCCAGCCGCGCCACGACGGCGGCGAGGTCAGCGCGAGCCGGGGTGAGGTACTTGCGCGGATCGACCAGCGAGCCGTCGGTGAGAGCTTGGCGGATCGCGCCGGTGAACGCGACGTTGAGGATCGTTCCGATGTTGACCTTGACGATGCCGCTGCGCACCGCCGCCTGAAGGTCGGGGTCGGGCACTCCGGAGGAGCCGTGCAGCACCAGCGGAACGGGCACCACCTCACCGATCCTGGTGATGAGGTCCAGGTCGAGGGACGCCGTGCGCTCGGTCATGGCGTGCGAGCTGCCGACCGCGACGGCGAGCGCGTCGACCTCGGTGTCGGCGACGAACCGCGCTGCCTCGTCGGGATCGGTCCGCACCCCCGGGGTGTGCGCGCCACCCTTGCCGCCCACCGCCCCGAGCTCGGCCTCGACGTAGAGCCCGTGAGCCCGGCCCCAGCGGGCCGCGTCGCGGGTGGCGGTGACGTTGTCGGCGAAGTCCAGCTTGGAAGCGTCATACATCACCGAGCTGAATCCCGCGTCCGCGGCGCGATGCAGCAACTGCTGGTCCTCGACGTGGTCCAGGTGCAGTGACAGGTCGACCGCGGCGCCGGCAGCGACCGCGGCGGACGCCGCCGCGATCGGAAACACATTTCCATGGTGGTAGGCGACGGCGTTCTCGCTGATCTGCAGGATCACCGGCGTGCCGGCTGCCTCCGCGCCGGCGGCGATCGCCTCGGCGTGCTCGAGGGTGATGACGTTGAAGGCCGCGACGCCCCGACCTGCCTTCCGGGCGGCGTCCACGATCTGGCGGGTCGATGCCAGCGGCATGTCCGTAGGCCTTTCGGTTGTCTGCTCCGCGGTCTCGCTGCCGCGCCGTCGCCGAGGCTTGACGAAATCCCATCGAAACGCAACGATACCCAAGAACAAGCAACGAAGGCAATGGGTGCGTGGCCTGGCCCCGAGGGTGAGCGGCATGGACTATCTGGTCGGTCTCGATGTGGGCACCACCTCGAGCAAGGCTGTCGTCCTGGACACCGGCGGAGCGGAGGTGGCACACGGCCGCGCCCCGACCTCGTGGCACGCCGCCGCGGCCGGTGGCGTGCAGACCGAGGCGCCGGCCGTCCTCGAATCAGCCCGCCGCGCGCTCGCCGCGGCGCTGCGCAAGACCCCCGGTGGTCCGATCATCGCCGTGGGCGTCGCGAGCATGGGGGAGTCCGGGGTCCTGCTCGACCGCGACGGCGACCCGATCGCCCCGGTCATCGCCTGGCATGACAACCGGGACGAGAAGGAAGTGCGTCAGCTGGGCGAGACGTTCGGAGCCGAGGGCTTCGCACGCCGGACAGGTCTGCCGCTGCGCTCGCAGTGGAGTCTGACCAAGCACCGCTGGCTCATCGATCATCACGCTCCCAGCGAGAACGCCGTGCGGCGCCTGGGCATCGCGGAGTGGGTCGTCCGCCGGCTCGGCGGCGAGGAGGTCAGCGAGGAGTCGCTCGCCTCCCGGACTGGTTGGCTGCAGCTGGAGGCCCGGGACTGGTGGCCCGAGGCGCTGGAATGGTCCGGAATGAAGGCATCGCTGCTGGCCCCGCTGGTCACGGCCGGCACCGCGGTGGGCCGGGTCTCGCCCACGGTGGGCCTGGACGGCTTGAGCGGCGCTGTGCTGACGGTCGCCGGACACGATCATCAGGCCGCCGCCATCGGTGCGCGGGCCGCGGCCGCCGGCGACGTGCTGGACTCGTGCGGCACGGCAGAGGCTCTCATCCGGACGGTGCTGCCAGGACTGGACGCGGATGCGGTGCTGGCTCTGACCGGCGCGGGAATCACCGTCGGATGGCACGCGCTGCCCGACCACTGGTGCCTGCTCGGCGGCACTCAAGGTGGCTTGGTACTCCAACGGGTCCTGACCGCTCTCGGCAGGACCGGGTCGGACCTGGCCAGTCTTGACCCGCAGGCCCTCGCCGCCGATCCGGCAGGCGTGCGGATCAGCGGTGACGACCCGGTCGGCATCAGCGGCATCACCGAGGGAACGGGGCCCGCGCAGATCTGGCGCGCCGCTCTGGAAGAAGTCACCCGGCGGGCCGGGGTCCTCGACGCGGCCATGACAGCCGTCAGCGGCCGGGGCAACAAGTTCATCGTGACCGGCGGCTGGGCCCGCAGCGCGGCTCTGCTCGAGATCAAGCGGCGCGCGTTCGGACCGCTGACCCACACCGACGTGCGCGAGGCCGGCGCGCGCGGAGCGGCGATCCTGGCGGGCGTGGCGGCGGGTGTGTACCGCGACGTCGACCATGCCCAAGCGCTCACCAGGGCCGCGAGCTCCTAACCAGCCGATGGCCGACAACCTGTCATGAGGGGCGGAAGAGACCGTGGCCCGTAACGCGAGCAGGTCTACCGGGCGGGCGGACTCCGACAACGGTCGCAGTCCGTACTCGCCGCAACGGCAGCAAGCGATCATCTCCACCCTCCGGACGTCCGGACGGGTCGACGCGGCCGACATGGCACGCAGGTTGCGGGTCACCAGCGAGACCGTCCGCAAGGACATCATTCAGCTCGAGCGGCAGGGATTGCTGCGCCGGGTGCACGGGGGAGCGGTGCCGATCGGCGAGCTGCACTACGAACCGGCGGTGACCGCCCGGACGGAATACGCCGCGGAGAAGGACCGCATCGCCACCGCGGCGCTGGCACACCTGCCCTCATCCGGCTCGGTGTTCATCGATGCCGGGTCCACCACCGCTCGGCTGGCCGCGTTGCTGTCCGATGACCGTGAGCTCACGGTGTTCACCACTGCCCTGCCCATCGCCCTGACGCTGCTGGCGCGGCCACATCTGACGGTGTTCGTGATCGGTGGCCGGTTGCGCAGCCGGACGGTCGCCACCGTCGGCAGCTGGGCGGCCCGGATGCTGGCTGAGATCAACGTCGACGTGGCCTTTCTCGGTACGAACGGCATCCGCGTCGACCGCGGCCTGACCACGCCCGATCACGAGGAGGCGGCGATCAAGCGGCTCATGCTGAAGGCAGCCCGGCGCAGGGTGCTGCTCGCCGATCACAGCAAGGTCGGGCAGCTGAGCGTCTGCCAGCACGCCGACCTCGCCGACATCGACCTTTTTCTCACCGACACCGGGCTGGCCCCCGACGACCTCGCGGCCCTCCGAGCGACCGGACTCACCGTGGAGCTGACGTGATCATCACCCTGACCCCCAATCCGAGCGTCGACCGCACCCTGGAGATCTCGTCGCTGACTCCCGGCGGCGTCCACCGTGCCACCGCGGAGCACGAGGAGCCCAGCGGCAAGGGCGTCAACGTCAGCCGCGCCCTGACCAACAACGACGTGGCGTCGCTGGCGATCCTACCGATCGGCGGCTCCGCCGGAGCCCAGCTCGAATCGCTGCTGCGCGCCGAACGGGTCGACTTCGAAGCGATCCCGATCTCTGAGGCGGTTCGGGTGAACATCTCCCTCACCGAGCCCGGCGGCCGGGCGACCAAGATCAATGCGACCGGGCCGGAGCTGAGCGCCGCCGAGCTGAGGAGTCTCACCTCGGCGCTGCTGGACCGGGTCAGCGAAGGCGACTGGGTGGTGGCGTCGGGAAGCCTGCCCCGCGGCGTCAGCAGCGACTACTACGCCACGGTGGGCGGGCTGGTTCACCAGGCCGGTGGCTGCTTCGCCCTCGACGCCAGCGGACAGCCGTTGCTCGCAGGCCTCAGCGCGGGACCCGACGTGATCAAGCCGAATGTCGAGGAGCTTGAAGAAGCGGTCGGCCGCCCGATCCACACCCTCGGCGACGCGGTTGCCGCTGCTCGGCAACTGATCGAGCGGGGCGCCCGGTCAGCGGTGGTCAGCATGGGTCGCGACGGGGCGCTGCTGGTCGATGCGGATCAGGTGCTGCACGCGTCGGCGCAGGCGCCGAACCCGCGCAGCACCATCGGCGCCGGTGACGCGCTGCTGGCCGGTTTTATCGCCGGCGGCGGGGACGGTGAGACGGCGCTGCGCGAGGCTGTCGCGTGGGCTACCGCCGCAGTGGGGATGGAAGGAAGCCGGGTACCCGTCATCACGGAGCACCACAGGTCACTCGTGCGCGTCAGCGAGCCCGCGCCTGCCTACCGGCTGCACCGCGACGGCGCCCCGGCCCTCGGCTGAGCAGGAATCCCTCGGCTGAGCAGAATCTCGATCAGGCCTGAAGCAGGAGCCGGTGGGTACGGATGATCTCCTGGAGATCCAGCCGGACCATCACTTCCAGCCACTCGGCGGCATCGGCTGACAGGACCTCGAACTCTTGCTCGTGTCGCAGGAAGGTAGCTGCCACCAGCATCGTCGCGGTCACGGAGTTCCTGCCGGGCCGGCTGCTGTGCAGCGCGACCACGAACGGTTCGGGAGTGCCGAAGTCCGGCGCTGACAGGCAGGCATAGCGGTAGCCGGTGACTTCGTGCGGCTCGAGGTCGCCCGGGATGATCCGCCGGAGGGTGGACACGTTGCGCGGGTCGGTGAACAGCATCGACACGCTGACCGGATTGCTCCTGCTCGGGTCTGCGGGGCCTCCGCGCAAGGCATGGGAGATGGCGTCGAGCTCGGCGACGGTCAAGTCCTCGGGGAGCCCCTTCTCGGCGAGCAGGGCCCACACCGGTTCGGACTCGGACACCGCGCGAAGCACGTCCTCGGCGACGCGCCCTTCCACCCCGATGTCCCGGCGGCGCAGCAATTCCAGGTCCTCGCTGCTGAGCGCCTCCCCGGCGAGCCGCATGGCTGCCTTGCGCACCAACCCGCCGTCGTTGTAACGGCTCAAGCGCACCCGAAGTTCTTGGGTGTCCTCGGGGCCTGGGCCAGGGAGCTCCATGACGTCGTCCCGCCTGTCAACAATGGTCGGCGTGCACCAGCCTACTCGGGGAGAAAGGGGGTCATCGGCCTCGCGAAGGGGCGTGCTGTAGCCGCACCGGAGGTCCCGATGCCAGCGGATCTCCGGGCAGGTGCACAGTGGTTGCCATGGAGAACACGCAGTTCGCGGGACCGAAGTGGACGACCCTGCCGTCGCACCGCGCGTGGCTGGCCGAGGAATGCGTTCGGCTGCTGGATTTCGCCATGGCCTCGGCGCACCCCGACGGGGGATTCGCCTGGCTCGACGACAACGGCGTCGCGCTGCTCGATCAGCCTGTTCATACCTACATCACCAGCCGCATGACTCACGTGTTCTCTCTCGGCCAGCTTCTGGGCCTGCCGGGGATGGGCCGGCTTGCCGATCACGGGGTCGCGGCGCTGTCAGGCCGCCTGCGAGACCTTGAGCACGGCGGATGGTTCACCGCCGTCGGACCGAATGGCCCTACCGCAGGGCAGAAGCGCGCTTATGAGCACGCGTTCGTCGTGCTCGCCGCCTCCAGCGCGGCTGCTGCCGGCCGCGACGGCGCCGCGCGACTGCTCAGCGATGCCTTGGCGGTGGTGGAGGAGCAGTTCTGGGTCGAGGAGGACGGGCTGCTCGTCGATGAGTGGGACGAGCAGTTCCGAACGCTGGATCCCTATCGAGGGGTCAACGCCAACATGCACGCCGTCGAGGCCTTTCTCGCCGCGGCCGACGTCACGGGTCTGGCGCTGTGGCGGGACCGGGCGCTACGCATCGTCGAGCGCGTCGTGCACGGGTTCGCCCGCTCGAACAGCTGGAGCCTGCCGGAGCATTTCGATTCCTCCTGGCAGGCGCTGCCGGACTACAACACCTCTGATCGGGCCCACCAGTTCCGCCCGTACGGGGTCACCATCGGGCACCTGATGGAGTGGGCTCGGCTGGCGCTGCACCTGCGCGCCGCGCTGGGGCCGGCGGCTCCGGACTGGCTGCTTGCCGACGCCGAGTCGCTGTTCGGAGCGGCGGTGCGCCTCGGCTGGTCGGTCGACGGGGCAGAGGGGTTCGTCTACACCGTCGACTGGGACGGGACCCCCGTGGTGCGGGACCGGCTGCACTGGGTTCTCACCGAGGCACTGGGAGCGGCCGCGGCCCTCGGCGGGGTCACCGACGACCCGCGGTACGAGCACTGGTACCGCCTCTGGTGGGATCACGCGGCCGCGCTCTTCCTCGACCCGGTCGGCGGGTCGTGGCGACATGAACTCGACCCCCGCAACCGGCCGGCTGCCACCGTCTGGAGCGGAAAACCCGATGTGTATCACGCCCTGCAGGCCACGATCATCCCGGTGCTGCCGCTGGCGCCCACGTTCGCGACAGCGCTGGCCAGGGAGCTGGGGCCTGGAGTGAACGCCGACGCGCGACCCCGTTCAGCCAGCCGGTGAGGTCCTTGTCGTGAGGCCTCCCGTGATCCTGGTGACCGGAGCCCCCGCGACCGGCAAGAGCACCTTGGCGGCCGCCCTGGCCGCGCGGATGACCGCAGCGCTGATCGACCAGGACGTGGCCACCGGCGCGCTCGTCGAGGTCATCGGCTCGCTCATCGACGTCCACGACCTGGACGACCCCCGGCTTGTCGCGCTCACCCGTGCCGCGCGGTACGAGACGATCCTCCACCTGGCCGAGGACAACCTGCGCTGCGGTTCGGCCGTCGTGCTGGTGGCCCCGTTCACGACCGAGCGGCGTCAGCTCGACGCGTGGCAGCAGCTGGAGCGCCGGCTGGAGGCAGCCGGCGGGGTGCCGGTCCTGGTGTGGCTGCAGCTGGAACCGCACCAGCTCCTCGCGCGGATGCGGGCGCGGGCGGCGCTGCGAGACGTCGACAAGCTCCGCGACGAGGCAGGCCTGCTCGCTCGGCTGGATCTCGATCCACCGGTCGGGCCGCACCTTCGGCTGGATGCCGCGGCTCCGGCCGAGGACTTGGCGGAGCTGGTTTCAGCGCGACTCCGGCGCTAGCTCGCAGGGGTTTGCCATCGATGGCAAAGCCGTGCCATAGTGGTTTCAGTGCAGCTTTGCCATCGATGGCAAAGCTGGTGTGAAGCCCCGATCAACCGATCGACGAGAGGTCGATGACGCTGGCATGAACGGCCGAACCATCCTGCGTGATGTCGCCGAGGCGGCAGGCGTGAGCCTGCGCACCGCGTCCCGGGTGCTCAACGATGACCACCGGGTGGCTTCGGCCACCAGGCAGCGCGTGCAGCAGGCGATGCGTGAGCTGCAGTTCCAACCGGACGCGATGGCGCGCTCGCTGCGCGCCGGCACGGACACCACGATCGGCCTGATCGTCGAGTCGGTCGCCGATCCGTTCTTCTCGGCGCTGACCGAGGCAGTCGAGGCGGCCATCACCGTGGACGGCAAGTCGGTTCTGGTCGCCAGCACGCACCGTGACAGCGCCGCGGAGCGCCGCATCGTCGACCGGATGCTGCAACGGCGGGTCGGCGGCCTGCTGATCTCGCCTACCGGTGACGACCACAGCTGGCTCGCGCACACCCCGGCGCCCGTCGTGTTCGTCGACCGCGCCGCCTACGGCCTGCAGGCCGACCTGGTCGGTATCGATGACCATCGAGCCGCTGTCGAAGCGGTCAGTCATCTCCTGAAGCACGGCCATCGCCGGATCGCCTATGTCGGAGACAGCCCGGCGATCACGACATCGGCGGCTCGCCTGGCCGGCTACCGGGATGCCCTTGCCAGCCACGGTGTGACGGTGGAGGAGCAGCTGGTCCGCTTGGACTGCGTCACAGCGCCGGACGCGGCGGCGGCCACAGCGGCGTTGCTGGACCTCGAGGAACCTCCCACCGCTATCTTCAGCGCCGGAACCCGCAGCTCGCTCGGCGTCGTGCCCACCCTGCACGCGCGCGGCCGCGCCGGCATCGCGCTCGTCGGCTTCGGCGACTTCGCCATGGCTGACACGTTGCGACCGGCGATCACCGTGATCGACCATTCCGCATCCGAGGTCGGGCGCGCGGCGGCGGCTCGACTCCTCGCTCGAATCGCCGATCCGGGACTTCGGGTCGAACACCTCCAGGTGCCGGTGCGCCTCATCCAACGCGGTTCCGGAGAGCAGCGCCCATGACCTCATCGTCCGACGTCTTCATCGGCCTGGACCTGGGAACCACAACGTCCAAGGCGCTCGTACGCACCGATGACCACCGTGACCTCGCCATCGTCGAAGCTCCCACGCCATGGCACAAATATCCCGACGGGCGTACCGAGACCGGTCCAGAGATCCTGCTGAACCTTGCGACGCAGCTGATCTCCCGGGCGACCTCCACCGCGGAGTCAACCGTCGGGCCGGTTCGCGTTCGTGGCATCGCGGTTGCGGGCCTGGCCGAAAGCGGTGTTCTGCTGGACCCCGCCGGACGCCCGATGGCTCCCGTCCTGGCGTGGTTCGACCGCCGCGGCCACCAGCAGGTCGATCGGCTCGCGGCAGCCGATCCGGGATTCGCCGAGCTGTTCGCCGCCAGGACCGGCCTGCCCTGGGACTGCCAGGCGAGCATCGCGAAACTGATGTGGTTGCGGGACAACGGCTGGACCATCGGGCCGGGCGCTCGATGGCTCAGCGTCCCCGAGTGGATCGTCCACCAGCTCGGGGGTGACCAGGTCCGCGAGCCGTCACTGGCATCGCGAACCGGCTTGATCGATCAGAACACCGGCGATCCATGGCTGGACGGGCTCAGCGCCGCGGGGCTGCCGGCCGGGCTGCTGCCGCCGGCGCTGCCCGCCGGACAGTGCGCCGGGCGGCTCCGCCAGGACCTGGCGCCCACCGGCAGCGCCCAGGCCGCGCTGACCGTGGCCGGCCACGATCATCCCGTCGCGGCGCTCGGCAGCGGCGCCGTCGGACCCGACGAGCTGTTCAACTCCAGTGGCACTGCCGACGTGGTGGCCCGCTCGATCCCTGGCCGCCTGGACGACCGGCAGCGCGGGATCGTTGTCGGCTCCGGTTGGTCGGCAGGCAGCCACGTCCTGCCCGACAGCACCCTCATCCTCGCCGGGGTGCGGGGTGGCCTGCTGCTGCGCCGGGTCCTGACCTCGCTCGGAGCCGACTCGCCCGAGGGCCGCGCCGCCGTCGATCGGGCAAGCCTGGCCGTCGACACGCTGCCGCCGGGGCTGGAGGTCTCCGGCGCGGGCCCGACCGGCAACGACGTCGTCATCCGGTTCGGCGACGACGCGACTCCGGCGGCGATCTGGGCCGCTGCCACCCGGTACACCGCCGCGGAGATCAGGACGCTGCTGGCCAACATCGAACGAGTGGTCGGTCCGCACCGGCGAGGGATCGCCTCCGGTGGCTGGACGCGAATGGCCAGCGTTCGGGCCGCGAAAGCCTCGGCGATCGACAACCTGTGCTTCTCACCTGTCACCCAGCCGGGCGTCACCGGCGCTGCCCTGCTGGCCATGTACGCCGTCTCGGACGGCTCGACCCCGCTTGCCGACTTCGTCGTCCAGGCAAGCCGCGACACCGACCCCATCACAGTTCACCATTAAGGAAGAAACGAGATGACAGCAGTCACCACCAAGCCCATCAAGACCCTCGATGACATCGCGGCGGACAACGGAGTGTTCTCCATCATCGCGATGGACCAGCGAAACACGCTGCGTCGCATGTTCACGGCCGTCGGCCTCGATGCCAGTGACGAGGACCTGCGCACCGCCAAGGCCGATGTCGCCCGCGTGCTCACTCCCGGTGCCAGTGGCATTCTCTTCGATCCCACCTACGGTGTCCCGGCAGTCATGCAAGCCGGCGCGCTCGCGGCGAACTGCGGCTTGCTCGTCGCGGCCGAGCCGTCCGAGCGTCACACCTACAACGGCGAGCCCCGGACCCACCGTGATCCGGAGCTGAACGCCCGCTGGGTTCTCGACCAGGGCGGCGACGCTGTGAAGTTCTTCGTGCAACTGCGTGCCGACCGGCCTGCTCCTGCCGCCGGCGCCCCGGATCTGGTCGCCGAGGTGCTCGACGTCTGCCGTGAGGTGATCGCTGACTGCCGCGCCGAAGGGGTGCCTGCGGTGATCGAGAACCTGGTGTACCCGTTGCCCGATGAGGACCTGAGCGGCAAGGCTCGCGAGGACGCCATCATCGAGTCAGCGCGGGCGCTGAACGAACTGGACATCGACCTGCTCAAGCTGGAGTACCCGGGTTCCCCGGAGGGTTGCCGGCGGCTGGCGGCGGTCCTCGACCGGCCGTGGGCCGTCCTGTCGGCCGGCGTGCCGTTCGAGGAGTTCACCGAGGTGCTGAAGGTCGCCTTCGACGACGGTGGCGCTTCGGGCTTCATCGCGGGCCGCTCGGTGTGGCGGGAAGTCCTGCCGTTGACCGGCGCGGCGCGTCAGGAGTTCCTGGAGAGCGTCGCACGCCCCCGCCTCGACGCGCTGGTGAGCGTGGCCGCCGACCGTGCCGTGCCGTGGACCGAGGCGCGCCACCGAACCGCGTCCTGATCGCCGCAGGTCACGAACGGCTTGCCTGACAAAGGCGATCCAGGCGGGGCACAGGTGTGAAACGCGACGTACCTGCTTAACGCGGTAGCTGTCTGACACCGGTGACAGATGAGAGAGAAAATCTTGTATGACACCGGTGACAGCGGCGTTTCCATGTGATTTAGTGTTGTGACACGCATCTCTGACAGCGTGAAAATCCGCCGGCCGACAGTGGCCGGTTCAATCCGGGACCACGATTCGGCGCCTGACGCCGCCCGCCGGCGACCTTCCTGCCGCACCGCTCCTTGCTCCGTCCACCGGTTTCTTCGGGTACCCCGGAAACTGTGAGAGGAAGAATCGATGAAAGCCGTCGTGTACGACGCCCCCCGCAGTTATGACATCAAGGAGGTCCCGACACCGACGGCCGGGCCCGGGCAGGTGCGGATCAAGGTGGACCAGGTCGGCGTCTGCGGAACCGACCTGCACATCCACCACGGTGATTTCAATGCGGTGTTCCCATTGATCCCAGGCCATGAACTCGTCGGTGTGATCGACGAGCTGGGTGAGGGCGTGACGCGCTTCCAGGTGGGCGAGCAGGTGAGCGTCAACCCCAATGTCTACTGCGGTTACTGCGACTACTGCCTGTCCGGACGTTTGATCCTGTGTTCCAACGCGAAAGGCTTGGGCAGCAACTATCCCGGCTTCTTCGCCGAGTACGTGACCGTCTCGCACCTGCTGGTCTTCAGCGTGGCTGGACTTGACCGCGACACAGCTGTTTTCACCGAGCCGGCTGCCTGCGCGATGCACGGGCTCGAGACGCTGAACCCGCGCCCGGGTAGCAAGGCGCTGGTCTTCGGCGCCGGGCCCACCGGCCTGTTGCTGGCTCAACTGATCGCCACCGGCGGCGCGGCATCGGTGACCGTGGCCGGCCCCACCCGGTTCAAGTTGGACCGCGCGGCGGCGTTGGGCCTGGAGCATCAGGTCCAGATCCAGCGCGACGATCCCGAAGCCACCCTGGCCACGCTGCTGGAAGCCTCCGGCGGTGACGGCTACGACGTCGTGGTGGAAGCCACCGGCTCCACGGTCATCGGTGACATCTGTGTTCCGCTCACCCGTAACGGCGGCACCGTGCTGGTGTATGGAGTCACCCGCGCGGACGAGGTCGTGAAGTTCCATCCGTTCGACGTCTTCCGCCGTGAGATCACCATCAAGGGGTCATTCGCCGAGATGACCTCGTTCGGCGCGGCGATAGCCGCTCTGCGGAGCGGTCGGGCCAGGACCGACGGGATCATCACCCATCGATTCGGCCTGGACGACTACGGAAAGGCCCTGGACGCGCTGGCGTCGGACCCGTCGGCGCACAAGGTGGTCATCGAGGCCTGACAGCGCGTCGGCCAGACCGCAATCATCAGTCAGTGAGGGGGGACCCGGTGACATCGAAGGCAGCCGCAAGGCCTGCGTCGCTGGGCATCGACCTTGGCACCAGCTCGGTCAAGGTTGTCCTCACAGATCTCGAGGGCGTCGTCCTCGCAGAGGCCGCCGGAGACTACCCGGTCGTCAACGAGCGGCCCGGCTGGGCAGAGACCGATCCGGCCGACTGGCTGGCTGCCACCGTGTCGACCGTGCGGCAGTGCGTCAGCCGGGCCGGCGTTGACCCGTGGGCGATAGGGCTGTCGGGGCAGATGCACGGCGTCGTGCCGGCAGATGCGGCGGGACGGCCCGTTCGGCGCGCCATGCTGTGGTCCGACGCGCGAGCCTTCCAGGAGCTGGACAAGTACGAGAACCTGCCGGACAAGGCGCGGGCACGCCTGGCCAATCCTCTCGCGCCCGGCATGGCCGGCCCGATGTTGGCCTGGCTGGCCGTCCATGAACCCGCCGCCCACACCCGAATGCGGTGGGCGCTGCAACCCAAGGACTGGCTTCGCGCGCAGCTGACCAGCTCCTTCGCGACCGAGCCCAGCGATGCCTCTGCCACGTTGTTGTACGACCTCCCCGGTGATGCCTGGGACGCCGAGGTCATCGAGTTCCTCGGCCTGGACGCCGCGATCCTGCCTGACGTCCTGCCGGCCTCGGGGCACTGCGCCGGCGAACTGGGCCCGCACGCCGCCGAACTCCTCGGGTTGCGTGCCGGCATCCCGGTCGCCGCCGGCGCCGCGGACACCGCGGCGGCCGCTCTCGGATCGGGACTGGTGGAACCGGGCACAGCGCAGCTGACGATCGGGACCGGCGCGCAGATCGTCACGCCGCTGCCGGCCCTGCCCGCCGAGTCGAGCGGGCAGCCCGTGACCCACCTTTATCGAACCGCGACCGAACACGGCTGGTACGCGATGGCCGCCGTGCTCAACGGCGGGTTGACCCTGGCGTGGGTGCGACAGGTTCTCGGCATGTCCTGGCAGGAGCTCTACGATTCGGCCGCCCTCGAACCCGCGGCGGATGACCCGTTCTTCCTGCCGCATCTCAACGGTGAACGCACCCCGTACCTTGACCCGGGCCTGCGTGGGGCATGGACGAACCTGGCTCCACGGCACGACCGGCAGCGACTGGCGCGGGCCGCGTTGGAGGGTGTCGCCTTCGCGATCCGCGATGGTCTCGGTTGCCTGGACCCGGCAGGCAGGATCGAACACCTTCGCCTCGCCGGTGGTGGCAGCAGGCACCCTGCCTGGCAACAGCTGCTCGCCGATGTCCTGAATTACCCGCTGCGCTCGGTCGAAGTCGCCGCCGCGTCCGGGCGCGGGGCCGCCGCGCTCGGCTCCATCGCGGCCGGCCTCGGGGATGAGCCCGAGCTGCTCAAGCAACTGGCCCCGGTGACGAGTTCGGCGGCGCAACCTCAGGCAAGCCGGTCGGACGGGTACGTCGAGCGTCATCAGGCGTTCGTGCGGAAACTCCACGCGCTGCGTGCCACCGACCCGGACGAGATGGGCTCCAGCGACGCGGCTCCTCGGGCGCGGTTGCCCGGGGCCGAAGGCAAGTGACCGATCAGGTGATCCTGGCGGCAGAGATCGAGGGGCACCAGGCCCCCCGCGTAGTGAGGTGGTGGTTATACCGTGGCGACACCGATTCTCGAAGCCAGGGGCATCTCCCGGAGCTTCGGACACGTTCGTGCTTTGCAGGACGCCGACTTCGACATCATGCCGGGGGAGGTGGTGGCACTCATCGGTGACAACGGCGCCGGCAAGTCGACGATGGTCAAGGCGTTGACCGGCAACCTCGAACTCGACTCCGGGCAGTTGTTCTTCGACGGCGAGCCAGTCAAGATCACCAATCCGCAGCAGGCAACCCACCTGGGTATGGAGGTCGTCTATCAGGACCTCGCGCTGGCGCCGCATCTCAATCCCTTCCAGAACATGTTCCTCGGCCGCGAGATCCCACGACGGGGGATCCTCGGAAAGCTGGGGTTCATGGACGACAAGGCGATGAAGGCGAAGGCGAAGGCCGGCTTCGACGACCTGGGGGGCACGGTGCGGTCGATGACGGCGCCGGTGGGCTCGATGTCCGGTGGGCAGCGCCAGCAGATCGCGATCGTGCGGGCGATCGCGTGGGCGGGCAAGGTCGTCTTCCTCGACGAGCCCACCGCCGCCCTTGGCGTGGTGCAGACCAAGAACGTCCTGGACACCATCAAACGTGTCCGCGACAGGGGTATCGCTGTGGTGCTGATCTCCCACTCGATGCCGCATGTGCTTGAGGTCGCCGACCGGATCCAGGTGATGCGGCTGGGCACCCGGGTGGCCACGTTGCCCGCGAAGGGCACCACCGTCGAGCAGCTCGTCGGCGCCATGACCGGCGCGCTGGAGTTGGCAGGAAGGGCACAGTCATGAGCGTTCTCACTACGATTCCTCCCGAGAAGGGAGATGTCGCCGTCCCGGATCCGACCGAACACCACCCTTCGGTGGTCAAGCGGATCCTCAGTCTTCAGTCGGTCTGGATCCTCGGTGTCCTGCTCGTCATCGTCGCCTACTTCTCGATAGCCGCGGGCAGCAAGTTCCTCTCCACCAGCAACTTCTCGCTGATCTCGCAGAATGTCGCCGTCTGGGCGGTGCTGGGCGTCGGGATGACCTTCATCATCATCACCTCCGGCATCGACCTGTCCATCGGGTCGGTGCTGGTGTTCTCCTCGGTAATCGCGGCCAAGGTGATGGAACGCGTCGGCGGCGACGGCTGGGCGGTGGCGTCCATCGGGATCCTCGCCGCGGTCATCGCAGGCACCGCGTGGGGAACGTTGAACGGGTTCCTGGTCGCCAAGTCGAAGATCCCACCTCTCATCGTGACGCTGGGAACGTTGTCGGTGGCCCTGGGTTTGGCACAGGTGATCACCAAGGGCATCGACATCCGCGCGGTCCCGATGGCGATGACGGACTTCAACACCTATATCAAGGTGCTCGGCATCCCGTCGCTGCCCTTCGTCGCGTTGATCGTCGTGATCATCGGCGGGGTCATCCTGCACAAGACCAAGTTCGGGCGGTACACCTACGCGATCGGCTCGAACGAAGAGGCCGCGCGCCGGGTCGGGATCAAGGTCGACCGGCATCTGATCATGATCTACGCCCTGTCCGGGCTGCTGGCGGGCTTCGCCGCGTGCCTGTCGCTGGCCCAGTTCGGCACCACCACGATCGCCGGTCAGTCCCTGACGAATCTCAACGTCATCGCCGCGGTGGTGATCGGCGGCACCTCCATCTTCGGCGGTGAGGGATCCATCTTCGGCACCGTCGTGGGCCTGTTCATCCCGGCGGTCCTGCAGGCCGGCTTCGTCATCGTCGGAGTGGAGGCCTTCTGGCAGGGCGTCGCCGTCGGCACGGTGCTCGTGGCGGCCGTCTACGTCGACCAGTCCCGGCGCAGGGCAGCCCTGCGCGGCGCCGGACGCAAGAACCCGATTCTCGCCCTGTTGACCCGGACCAAGTAGAAGGAGCAGCTGTGACCTCGTCCAGAATTCCTAAGACCGCGATCGGCTTGGCATGCCTGGTCTTGCCGCTGGCTGCCTGCTCGAACTCCAAGCCGGCCCCGACCGTCACGGTCACGGCCGGCGCAACCGGCGGCACGGGTGCGGCCGGCGCCCCTGAAGCGACGGCGACGTCGGTAGCCGCGCCTGCCAAGGCCAGCAAGAATTACAACCTGACCTTCATCCAGGGCGTCGCCGGTGACGAGTTCTACATCACCATGCAGTGCGGCATCGAGGCCGAGGCACGCAAGCTGGGAGTGTCGGTGCGGGTCCAGGGCCCGCAGAAGTTCGACCCCACCCTCCAGAGGCCGATCCTCGACTCCGTCGTCTCCTCCAAGCCGGACGCGATCCTGATCGCGCCCACCGACGTCAGCGCGATGCAATCGCCCTTGCAGGCGGCGGCGCAGGCAGGCATCGACGTGGTGCTGGTCGACACCACGGTGAAGGACCCGTCCTTCGCCACCTCGCAGATCGCCTCGGACAACATCGGCGGCGGCAAGGCGGCGTTCGAAGCCATCAAGCAACTGGCGCCCCAGGGCGGCAAGGTGATGATCATGTCGGTCGATCCCGGCATCTCCACCACCGACGCGCGCGCGAAGGGATTCGAGGACGCGGTCAAGGCCGACTCGAAGTACCAGTACCTCGGCATCCAGTACTCGCACAATGATCCCGCCACCGCGTCCAACCTGATCAGCTCCGCGCTGCAGAAGGACCCTGACATCGTCGGGGTGTTCGCGGCCAACCTGTTCTCCGCCGAGGGAACGGCCACCGGTGTGCGGCAGGCCGGCAAGCAGAACCAGGTGAGCATCGTGGGCTTCGACGCAGGTCCGAACCAGGTGAAGGCACTCAAGGCAGGAACCGTGCAGGCCCTGGTCGCCCAGCAGCCGGCCGCGATCGGCCAGTACGGCGTCGACGCCGCGGTCGCCAAGCTGGACGGCCAGACGCCGCCCGCGAAGGTTCAGACCGGCTTCACCGTCATCACCAAGGACAACGTCGACGGCGCCGGGGCAGAGGCCATCTACAAGTCCGACTGCTGACCCGTCGAGGGGGGACCGGGCAACTCGCCCGGTCCCCTCGCCGGACCGCCCGCCACGACCCCAGCGTCGAAGTGACGGCCTCCCGTATCAGTAAACTGACCGAGATGTGCGAGAGATCCGGTAAGGACAAGGCTCGCGGATGAGGCGTCCGGGAGGTGTGCGATGACAACGATGCGCGATGTGGCCCTGCGCTGCGGCGTGAGTGTCAAGACGGTTTCTCGCGTCTTCAACGATGACCCGTACGTCAGCGCCGACACCCGGGAGCGGGTGCTGCGGGCGATGCGCGAGTCGAACTACGTGCCGAACCTGCTCGCGCGCACGTTTCGCAGCGGACGTGACACAGCGATCGCCATCGCGGTGCCTGACCTCTCGGATCCCTTCTTCGCCACCCTGACGCACGCTGTCGAGCAGGTGGCCCACCAGCGGGGCGTCGCGGTGGTGATCGCGAGCATGGGCTATGAACCGGACGACGAGCAGCCGGCAATGGAGGCGTTGTTGCACCGCATGGTCGTCGGCGCGATCGCCACTCCCATCTCGAGCGACCAGTCCTACCTCAAACGCTGGCAGCACAAGACGCCCATCGTCTTCGTCGACCGGACTCCGACGGGAATAGTCGCCGACAGCATCGTCTCCGACGACCACGGCGGCGGTGTGACCGCCACCCGGCACCTGCTCGATCACGGGCACACGAGCCTCGCCTTCGTAGGGGACACCTTGAACGTTCAAACCACCCGACGCCGGCTGGAGGCCTACCAGTCGGTCCTGCACGAGGCCGGCATGGTCGACTCGGCGAACTCGGTGGTACTCGGTGGCACGTCGAGTTCTGAGATGGCCAGTTCCTTCGTGGAGTTCCTGCGGGAGTCCGACGAGCCCACGGCGATCTTCTCCTCCAACGCCCGGTGCACGATCGGGCTCATACCGGTGCTGCAAAGCCTCGGACGTACCGACATGGCAGTCGTGGGTTTCGGAGATTTCCCGCTCTCGGGCAGCGTCCGACCCGCTATCTCCTTCATCGAGCAGGACCCGGTCCGACTCGGTCGCGCGGCGGCGGTTCGGCTGTTCCAGCGGCTTGACACTCCCAACCGACGACTGAAGCGACAGGTCATGCTGGACGTCGGGTTGGTCGCGTGCGGCTCCGGTGAGCAGCCACCGCCTCGGCGATCGGTCAAGACCAGGCACCGGTACGCCGCGGTCGACCTCGAGCCGGCGTAGGGGGCTGCCATGGGCCGGTTCGAGGGCCGCAGCGTGCTGGTGACCGGGGCTGGCTCGGGCATCGGCTTCGAGATGGCCGATGCGTTTCTGGCCGAGGGTGCCACGGTGTACGCCGCCGACATCGCGCCCGCCGGCTGCCCGGACGGCGCCAGGGCGGTACCGCTCGATGTCACCGACGACGCGGCGTTCGGCAGCGTCGTCCAGCGCATTCTCAGCGACACCGGCAGGCTGGACGTGTTGTGCAACAACGCCGGCATCGGCTCCACGGCCGATCCGTTGACCTGCACCGTAGCGGAATGGGATCGGGTGTTCGCCGTCAACGCCCGAGGCGCCTTTGTGGGCATCCGGCACGCGCTGCCGCCCATGCTGGCCCAGGGCAGCGGCGCGATCGTCAACACGGCCTCGGTGGCCGGCCTCGTCGGCCTGCGCGATCGCACCGCCTACTGCGCCAGCAAGGGGGCGGTGATCGCGCTCACCAGGCAGGTGGCCATCCAGTACGCCGGCACCGGCGTCCGGTGCAACTGCATCTGCCCCGGCACCGTCGACTCGCCGTGGGTGGGGCGACTGCTGGACCAGGCCCCGGACCCCTCCCGAGCGCGGCAGTCGCTGATCGACCGCCAACCCATGGGACGGCTGGGACAGCCGCGTGAAGTGGCGATGGCCGCCCTGTATCTCGCCTGCGATGACGCCGCTTTCATCACCGGAACCGAGCTGGTCATCGACGGTGGTCTGGTCGCCGGGTGAGCGGGGGCTGCCGGCATCGAGGTGTCGAAGGAGGGCGGACATGCGGCTGATGCGGATCGGCGAGCCTGGCCTGGAGCGGCCGGTGCTGCTCGGCGCCGACGGCGTGCACCGGGACCTCAGCGGGGTGACCCGCGAGCTCGACGGGTCGTTCCTGGGCGACGGCGGCCTGGATCGGATTCGGCGGGCGCTGGACAGCGGTGATCTGCCAGAGATCGACGTGACAGGCCAGCGGATCGGCGCCCCGGTCGCCCGGCCGTCGGTGGTGCTGTGCATCGGGATGAACTACGCGGCGCATGCCGCCGAGTCCGGTTCAGCGCCTCCTACCGCGCCGGTGATGTTCTACAAGGCTCCCAACACGATTGTCGGGCCCGACGACGACGTCCTCATCCCTCGCGGCTCTGCCAAGACCGACTGGGAGGTCGAGCTGGCGGTGGTCATCGGCAGCCGGGCGCGCTACCTCGACTCGCCCGAGCAGGCGCTGCGCTGTGTGGCCGGATACGCCATCAGCAACGATGTCTCCGAGCGTGCCTTCCAGCTGGAGAGCAGCGGGGGCCAGTGGTCGAAAGGAAAGAGCTGCGAGACCTTCAATCCGCTGGGACCGTGGCTGGTCACGGCCGAGGAAGTGGCGGACCCGCAGTCGCTCCGGCTGCGCTCCTGGGTCAACGACGAGCCGCGGCAGGACTCGAGCACGGCTGACATGGTGTTCAGCGTCGCGGAGTTGGTGTGGCAGCTGAGCCAGGTCACGGTGCTGGAGCCCGGCGACATTCTCAACACCGGCACGCCGGAGGGAGTGGCGCTGTCCGGGAGGTTTGCCTACCTGGCGCCGGGTGACGTCCTGCGGCTCTCGATCGACGGCCTCGGCAGCCAGACACAGCGCCTGCGGTCAGCCTGACCGGCCAGAAGGGTAACGATCATGGGCATCCGCCTCTCGCTCGGGCACATCGACGAATACGACGACGCGGTGGCGACCTTCGCGCACCAACTCGGACTGCCCAGCGTGCAGTTGCACACGCCGAGCGCGCTGCCGGGTGAGCAGGGTTACTGGACCCTCGGCGAGCTGCAGGCCCTGCGGGACCGCTGTGACCGCGACGGCCTCGCCATCGACGGCCTGGAGAACGTGCCGGCGGCCCACTTCTTCAAGATCCAGCGCGGCCTCTCGGGGCGGGACGAGCAGATCGAGAACTACCACCGGACGATCCGCAACCTGGCCCGGGTCGGCATCGACCTGCTCGGGTACAACTTCATCGCCACCTACGTGTGGCGCACCGACATGGGTGGTACTGGCAGGGGCGGCGCCAAGGTCACCGGGTTCGACCTGGCACGTGCCGGGGAGGGCAACGCGCTGGCCTCGTACAAGCTGACGCCCGATGAGCCGATCACCGAGCCGATCACCGCCGAGCAGATGTGGGCCAACTACCAGTACTTCCTGGACGCGGTGCTTCCGGTGGCCGAAGAGGTCGGCGTCCGACTCGCCCTGCACCCCGACGACCCGCCGGTGGACCAGCCGTTGGGGCAGGCGGCGCGGATCTTCACCTCGCCCGCGGCCATCGCCGAGGGCTACCGGCGCGCGCACGGAAGCCCCGCCTGGGGACTGAACTTCTGCCTCGGCACCGTCTCGGAAATGGCGGGGGAGGACTCCGTCAACGAGGTGATCGACCAGTTGGGGCCGCTGGGCCGGATCTTCTACGTCCACTTCCGCGACGTGCGGGGCACCGTCCCGCGGTTCACCGAATGCTTTCTGGGCGAAGGCAACCTGAATCCCGCCCGCGTCATCCGCCGGCTGCACGCCGCTGGGTTCGACGGGTTTCTGATCGATGACCACGTGCCCGCGATGATCGGTGACCTGGACACCTGGGGCAACACCTCGTCCGAGGCGTACTGCAGCCGCGGCCGGGCGCACGCGATCGGTTACCTGCAGGGGGTGCTCAACGCGCTGCAGCTCGACTGAGAACGCGGCGGGCCGCGTCAGTAGGAGGCCAGCAGCCCGCCGTCGACCACCCAGGTGGCGCCGGTGACGAACGAGGCTGCTTCGGAGAGCAGGAAGGCCACCACGCTGGCCACCTCCTCCGGCCGGCCGATTCGCTTGAGCGCGTGCATGTCTGCCCAGGCACGCAGCGCCTCGCCGGGGTCGTGCGGCGTCAGCTCGGCCGCGTTCTGCCGCACCAGCGGGGTGTCGATGGTTCCCGGAGCGACGGCGTTCACCCGGATGTCTTGCTCGGCGTGATCCAGCGCCATGGCGCGCACCAGGCCGAGCGCGCCCGCCTTCGCCGCCGCGTAGGCGGCCACCGACTTCTGGGTCGCCAGGCCCTGGATAGATGACAGGACGACGATCGCGCCACCGCCGCCGGCAGCCATCAGCGGGATGGCGGCCTGAGCGGCGAGGTAGGCGCCCTTGAGGTTCACTGCCTGCGTGACATCCCAGGTGCTCTGGTCGGTGTCGATGACCGAGCCGTGCCGCTCGATGCCGGCCGAGTACACCAGCGCCCCGAGCGGGGCGCGCTCGTGTGCCTGCGACATCAGCCGGGAGAGGTCCGACGCGGAGGTCGCGTCCGCCTCCAGTTTGAGGATCCGGTCGGCGGCCTGGTCAACTGCCTTGTCTATGACAGCCTTGTCCGGAAAGGCGATGTCGCCGACGCTGACCAGCCAGCCCTGCCCGTCGAGCAGCTCGGCGCAGGCTTTGCCGATTCCGGAAGCGCCGCCGACGACCACTGCGGATCGGATGCCGTCCATCGCACCTCTATCGCTGGAGCCGAACCTGGCCATCCGAGCGTAACGCCACGTACAGATCGGGTCCTACGCACCGGGCGCGCCCCGCGGCGACCGCCTCGCGCAGGTGCGCCTGCACCATCGCAAGCCCGCGAAACTCCTCGACCCGACCCAGCTGCGCACAGGTGTGCCGCCACACCTCGGCCAGTGACCGCGGGGTGGCGTCCAGGGCGCCCTCCACCGTGTCGGTTACCTGATCGAGGTACCGCTCGACCTCGGTGAGCAGCTCGAGGAACTCGGCTGCCGTTCGACTGGCGTAGTGCGCCAGGCACACCAGCCGCACGTCCTCGTTCAGGGTCAGTGCCCGTAGCCGGTGCAGGGAGCCACGCAACTGCGTGGGCAGCAGGTGCCCGTGAAAGAAGCTCCACGACGTCCCGGTCACGATGTCGCCGAGCAGCAGCGTGCGCGAGGACCGCTCCAGCCAGCCGAGCTCTCCCTCGACATGACCGGGTAGCCGCAGCGCTTCCAGCACGACTGGACCACCCAGTCGCACCGTGCCCCCGTCGGTGATGGTCACGTCGACCGGGCAGGGCCTGCCGAAGGTCGGGGCCAACTCGGCTCGCAGCTCGGGTGAGTCGGCGATGATGTCCGGGCGATGCAGGGCGAACTCCCGCAGGTTGACCTCGAGATCCTCGATCCAGCGCACCGCTGCCGGGTCGGCCACCACTACGGCCGAGGTGCGCGAGCGCAACTCGGCGAAGGCGCCGATGTGGTCGTGATG
Source organism: Jatrophihabitans sp. (assembly GCA_036389035.1). Taxonomy (NCBI): domain Bacteria; kingdom Bacillati; phylum Actinomycetota; class Actinomycetes; order Jatrophihabitantales; family Jatrophihabitantaceae; genus Jatrophihabitans; species Jatrophihabitans sp. Next base: position 4,944 of record DASVQQ010000001.1, on the reverse strand, counting down.
GCCGTGGGTGTTGAGCAGGAAGCGCAGGTCGCGGTCCCGCACCCCGGCCGCCGCCATCAGCCGTTCGATCCATCCGAGGCTGGACGGCAGGCCACCGTCCACCAGCGCCGAGCCTTCGGGGTCGACGACCAGGTGAAGGTAGAGCGGCACCTCCTCGCTCAGTTCCTGCCGGATCTGCCACACGCCGGGAACGAGTTCGACAGGGTCATCGCACGCCATCTGCCCATCATCACCCTCGCCGCGGAAGTTGACGCCGTCTTGAAGGCGTGGCGCCAAGGGCTGGGCACGACACGCTACGTGAGGAGTCCTGGCAACCGATGCCGTGTATATACTCAGGGCGGCTTCAGTATATGGAGGTGCGGCCGTGACGAAGCGGTTGATCGAGCTGGATGATGAGCTGCTCGCCGAGGCGCAACGCGAGTTACACACCTCTGGCGTCTCCGAGACGGTACGCGCGGCCCTGCGGCTGGCCGCGGCAGGCGCCGCCCGAGAGCGCCAGGTGCAGTGGCTGACCGAGGGCGGCCTGGAGCCCATGACCGAGCCGGAGCAGCGAGCCGCCGTGTGGCGCTGATCGCCCGCTATCTGCTCGACACCAGTGCGGTAGCCCGCATGAGGCATCCCATCGTCGCGGCGCGGCTCGCGCCGCTGATCGAGGGCGCGGTCGTGGCCACCTGCGCCACGTTGGACGCCGAGGCGCTGTACAGCGCTCGTAGCCCCGACGAGTACGAGCAGCTGCGTGCCGACCGACGCCAGGCCTATGAGTACCTGCCCACCGATGACCGCCACTGGCAGCAAGCCTTCGACGCTCAACGCGAACTGGCCCGCAGCGGCCGGCACCGTGCAGTGGGCATCGCCGACCTGCTCACAGCTGTCCTGGCCAGCGAGCACCGCATCACCCTGGTCCACTACGACTCCGATTTCGACGTCGCCGCCGAAGTGCTCGACTTCGAGCACCGCTGGGTCGCCGCCCGCGGCGCACTGTGACCTCACCTAGGACTTTCACCGAGCAGCGCTTGACAATCGGGACTGTACGACAGATTGTATACGCATGGCTCAGACCCCACGGCAGGCCGGTGCGTCTCCGCGCGCACGAAAAGCAACGAAGCCGGCCGTCACGAGTGCGCTCACCCAGTCCCGGGGCCGGCGTGACTCTGACCGGGCAGTCACAGTCGACAGGAGTGGAGCGGCTGGCGCGTCCGAGGTGTGGCAAGCGCGTATCGGTCGAGACCTCGCCGAGCAGTTACGAGCCGACGCCGAGGTGCTCGGTCTCCAGGGGCGCACCGACATCGTGAAGGCGGCTCTTGCCCTGCTGCATCGGCAAGCCGCTGAGGAGCGCATGGCGCAGTCCGTGGACGAGTTCTACGGCGACTCGACGCCGCCCTTGCCGCTCGGCGTCGCTCCGGCTGATGACGGTTCCTGAACCATTCCGCGCGCAGGTCTGGGATGTCGACTTCGAGTTCGGTCGGCATCCGGCCGTCGTGCTGAGTGCCAACCCGCTGAACAGCCGGCTCGGCCACGTCGCCGTCATCCCGATCACCGGGACGCCTGGTCCGCCCGGTACGCACATCCCGCTCGACGCCGATGCCGGACTGACAAGGCATGACCAGTCGTTTGCCGACGTGACATCACTGCGCCCTGTCGCGCGAGCGCGCCTGCGCAAGCAGCGTGGCCTGCTCGCTCAGGCCGAGATGGCGCGCATCGAGACTCAGCTGCGGACCTACCTCGGTCTGTAGCCTCGTTGCCCTGGTGGATTGCGGCGCGGTACATGGTGGGTGAACTGGGGTCCTAGGAGGCAGGTATGCCGTTCGTCGCGGGATTTCTTCCGAGCGAGAACGCTCCGCTGTTCCGCAACAGCCCGTGGCCGTCCGGAACCGCTCTGACGGTCGCTGTCCCGGGGCTGCCGGACGTGTCGATCAATGCGACCCGGATGGGCCTGTGCGGCGGCATGTCGTTCCTGGCACGCGACATCTTCGAGTCGGGCGCCCCGCCGCTTCGCGGCCGGGATTCCTCACAGATCCCGCTACCGGTCGCATCGCATCTGCAACGCCGGCTGGTGCAAAGTTTCGACGGCGCGCGAGGTGTGATGCGCTGGCTCTCGGCCACGCGAGCGCTGGACCACGACACAGTCTTCCGGGGTCGGGGCCTGTTCGGGCAGACCGTCACGGAGTGCGCGGGCGTCATGACTGACATCGACGCGGGGGCGCTGTGCCCGATCGGGATCGTGCTGGTCCAGTCATTCCGACTATGGGACGTGTTCGGAAATCACGTGGTGCTCGTGTGGGGATACGAACTCGTCGGCACAGCGCTGACCCTGCACATCTATGACTGCAATCGCCCCGGCCGTGACGACATCGTCATCCAGCTCGACCTCAGCGCGCCCGCGCCGGCGAAGCCGATCACGACCAACGGCACAGCCGCGCCGGGTTCGAACACGATCCGCGGCTTCTTCCGATTGCCGTACTCCCACGCGGATCCGGCGCCGGCCTACATCGATGACGCCGCTGTCTCAGTAGCGGTGGCACCGCCGCTTGAGCTGGCGGCGGGTTCGACGGCTCAGGTGGTCGTGACCGCGACCAACCGCGGGTCGACCACCTGGACGCCAGAACTCGGTTACCGGCTGGGCAGTCAAGCGCCGCAGGACAACACCACCTGGGGGACCCATCGGGTGGAACTGCCCGGGCCGGTCGACCCGCAGGGCAGCGTGTCATTCGCGTTCGACGTGACCGCGCCCGCGGCGGCCGGCAGTCACGCCTTCTGCTGGCGGATGGTGAGGGAGGGGGTGTGCTGGTTCGGCGCGCCGACCGCGACCGTGCCGATCGTTGTCAAGTAGAGGACCTGAGACCACCTGGACTCCTCCCTGGTCCTCCTTTGGTTGAAATAGCAGTCAGCTTTCTTTTCCTGGGCTTCTTCTCTTCTATACTGAGAGCTATCTGGACTTCCACTGGCGGCAGAACTCCGGTAACCGTGCTGACTCGAGGAGCCTGCATTGTCTGCTATTCATGCCAAGCGCAACAGCATTGGTGTCTTCTGCGGCTCCCGGGCCGGCACGCGGCCGCAATATGTCAAGGCTGCGCAGGATCTAGGCGCCACTATGGCCCGCCGAGGCGCGAACCTCGTCTACGGCGCAGGCGGCAGTGGAATCATGGGCATGGTGGCCAGCGCCGCCCGTGACAATGGAGCGCTGGTCACCGGTGTGATTCCGCACCAATTACTTGAGCAGGAGCGTCGGGACAAAGCTGTTGGCCAAATCTTCGTGGTCAATTCAATGCATGCGCGGAAATTACTCATGTATCAACTCTCGGGCGCGTTCGTCATCTTGCCCGGTGGTTTCGGCACGTTCGATGAATTGATGGAGGTGGTCACGTGGAATCAGCTGGGATTCCACAGCAAGCCCGTGGTGGTGGTCAATGTCGAAGGGTTTTTCGACCCATTACTCACGATGCTCGATCGAATGCGGGACGAGGGCTTCGCCGCCGATAATCACCGCGATATCGTGCAGGCCGCGTCGAGTCCGGCTGCCGCGCTCGACGCGCTCGCCGTGCAACCGGCCAACCGGCCCGCGCAGGTGGCCGAGCAGCGGCTCGCCGGATGAGAATGGACAGCCGATTTCAGCCCGAGCTCAGGTCATCGCGACGAGGTAGGGACTAGCGGGGGTCGTCAGCTCGATGCGCGTCCGGCGCAGCTCGCGCGGTCCGGGAAGCTCACCTAGCTGTAGGTAGATCTCGCGCATCGGTCGCTCGCCGTCGATCGCGGCGACCAGGTCGGCGTAGTCCGGAACGGACCGGGCCGGCACCACGGCGGATTGGTCCAGTTCCCGGTAGCCACCGGACTTCTGCAGAAGCCAAACCCGCTCAGTAGTCGACACCGGCTTCAGCACTGTGTCGAGAAAGGCCTCATCTCGTTCGCGTTCGGTCAGGGCGGGTATCGGATTGTCCGAGCGCCGGGCATAGAACCAGAGCAGTGGAGAGCGATCCGTCAGCAGCAGGTTGGACAGCTGCCATCGCAACACATCGTCCAGGCTGTCGACATGCTTGCGGATTCGCTCGTCGGTCAACGAAAGTTCCCAGGTGTAGGCATCCGCGGCCTTGCCGACCTGGCTCAGGCAGGGTGCCTCCAAGGTAAGCCCAGCGGTCGCCGCAAGAGTAGAAAGCCCCTGTACGGTAAAGGTCTTCTCACACGGGTTCAGCCAAGTGTCGGCGAACTGCATGTCCGGCTCATCGATCTCAGCCCGCAGCTGGCAGATCAGCGAGCTGTCGGCGTCAATCGATCGCGCGAAGCGCTTGGCGTAGAACAGGTCCTGATCACGGCCGATCAGCCGCATGGCCTCCTGGAACGCCGTGATCTCCCTGCGGTGGAATTCGTTGTAGACCATCAGCTCCAGCACACCGGTTGGTTTCAATGCGGCGCCGATGCGCTTGAGCAGCGCGCTCGGGTCGGGATTGTGATGAATAACGCCAGTGCACACGATGTAATCGAACATCGCGTCGTGATCGACCTCGGTCAGACCTTCCCGGCGCAGGGTCAGGTTCTCAGCGCCGACCTGCGCGGCCGCGGCTGAGCACAGCCGCAACGACTCCTCAGAGACATCGCTGCCGATGACGCTCGCGTCCGGATACTGCAGCGCGATGATCAGCGCCTGGTTGACGCCGCAGCCGGGCACCCAGATGCTGGCATCCTTCGGCAGCCGGCGATGGCGGTAGTCGCCCAGTTCCTGGGACAGCAACGCCGGATAGAGGCTAGCGTCCGCGACTCGGGCAAGCCGGGTGACCCGCCAGGGGTAAGGGAACTCCGAATAGAACTCCCCGATGGCCGATTCGTGTTCGGAAGACATGCCTCACCTCACCCGAGGCTCTGCGGCCGGGGGGCTGGCCGACTGATTCGGGGTGCGACTCAAGGCTTCTCCCAGTATGAGCCCACGTAGGACGGCGGCGAGCGAGCCGACGG